>JAGGWE010000132.1 GCA_021157665.1 Sulfurimonas sp. | reverse complement strand
TGAGTTTAAAGATGAATTTAGTGAGGGCTTAAAAGATTTAGATGGATTTTCTCATGTTTATCTTATATATTATTTTCATAAAATAGATGAACATAAACTTAGTGTTATTCCATTTAATGACAAAACAAACACACCAAGAGGTGTTTTTTCAACAAGAACACCAATGCACCCAAACTCAATAGGTTTATCAGTTGTCCAACTGGTAAGTGTAGATAAAAATATTGTAACGATTAAAGGTATAGATATTTTAGATGGTACACCTCTTCTTGATATAAAACCATATATCGAAAACTTTGACAAGGTTGATGGTGAGGTTAAAAATGGCTGGATGAAATCTAGTAGCGATGAAGTTCAAACTATGCGTTCAGATGAGAGGTTTGTAAAATGAAAATACTTTTTGATAACTATAATAACAATCCCACATGCCAAGCCCTTTGGGGATTTAGTGCTTACTTTGAGGAGTATAAACTCCTTTTTGACACAGGAAGCAATGGAAGAGTGCTTTTAAAAAATATGAAAGAGTTAGGGGTAGATGTTAATGAGATAAAGTATATGTTTATTACACATTCGCACTGGGATCATATCGGTGGGATAGATTCTATCTTGGAGTTAAATCCAAATATCACCCTTTTTATCCCCTCTTCACTCTCAAAACATCTTATAAATGATTTGAAAACTTTAGCAAAAGAGGTAATAATCTGCACTAAAAAACCACAGCATCTTTTTGGTAAACTATACACTACTGGTTTACTCGGGAAGGAGATGCCAGAACAATCTCTAATCATAAAAGATGATGAAACAAAAGTAATCACAGGTTGTGGGCATTTTGGAATCCAGAATATTGTAAGCGTGGCATGTGGAGTTATCGGTAAAAAAATAGATTTTGCAATCGGTGGCTTTCACCTTTTAAGAAGTACAGATGAAGAGATTTTAGACTCGATTAATAGTTTAAAAAAGCTAGGAGTTACAAAGGTTATGCCAACTCATTGTAGTGGTGATAAGGCTATAGAAATGTATAAAGAAAACTTTAAAGAGAACTATTTCACAGGAGGAATAAAATGATTTTTAACTTAAACGACAACACACTAAATGATAAATACAAACTAATGGCACAAACAATAATTCCACGACCTATTGCTTGGGTTGTAACTGAAGATAATGGTGTAATAAATATCGCACCTTTTAGTTACTTCATAGGACTTTCATCAGACCCAGCATCTGTACTTATATCAGCTGGACACAAAGCAGATGGCACACCAAAAGATACACTGGCAAATATTCGTAAAACAAAAAAATGTACTATCTGTATGGTTGATGAAAGCTCTTTAGAAAAAATGCACTTCAGCTCAAAAGAGATTGACAAAGATTTAAGTGAAGCAGATGTTTTCAATATCCAAACTGAGTCAATCTTTGATGAATACCCACCTATAATTAAAGATGTTCCAGCTGCATATTTTTGTGAGTTTAACCAAGAGATAGATTTAGGTGGAGGTTCTACTATCCCTATTGTATTAAATGTAAAACAGATTTTTATAAAAGATGAAGTTATAACAGATAAACAAAGGATGACAATAGAGTTTAATCCAGTAGCAAGAATCGGCAAAAGTTATGCTTTTTTAGGAGATGAAATAGCTCCACCAAAAATTCCATAAATGAAAGATATATTTACTTATAAAGACTATGAAAAAGCACTAAAATCTTTAGGAATTGTTTCAAGATTTACACTAAGTGATTTAAAAAACAATTATCTAAAGTTATCTAAAAAATATCATCCAGATATGCAAGATGGCAATGATGAAAAATTTAAAGAGATAAACGAAGCCTATAAACTGATACAAAAATATACTCAAAGTTATAGATTTGGTGTTGATGAAAAAGATTTTCTAACTCAAAACCCTTTTGCAAAAAAAGGTGGAGATTGGTTTTATGAGTTTTAAAATAATAACAACTAATTTTTAAATTAAGTTATTTTTATAATATAAAAGATACAATTACAAAAATTCAAAGGAAGAATATATGAAAAAAATTCTAGCAACAACAGCTTTAATAGCTACACTTATCACTCCAAGTTTCTTAAATGCTGACCAAGCAAAAGGTTTAAATGTTTTAGTAAACTCTGGTGAGCCTCAAACTCAAGCTATGGCTATGGTTTTATCTCTTATGACAATCAAAAAACATAAAAAAGAGGTACATATCGTTCTTTGTGGAGCAGCAGGAGATTTAGCAGATAAAAATATCAAAGGTGTACCTGTAAAAAGACCAAATGGTAAAGCACCATCAGCAAAACAACATTTAAAACTTTTAATTAAAAAAGGTGCTAAAGTTGAAGTTTGCCCTCTTTATTTACCAAATGCTGGTAAAGATAAATCAATTCTTTTAGATGGTATTACAGTTGCAAAACCACCAATGGTTGCAGGAAATCTTTTAAATAAAGATTTTGCAAATATCACTTTTTAGTAAATATTAATTTTGATAGTTGAGTATGCCCTTTACTTTATAGTAACAACTCTTTTATCAACTATTTTTGCAATAGCAGGGCTTGGTTCTGCTGTTGCTTTAGTTCCAACTTTAAATATTGTTGGGCTTAGTTTTGACTTAGCAAGAGTTAGTGGACTCTTTGTCAATTCTATTAGCACCATCACTACAAGCTTTTTAAATCTAAAAAAACAACTCTTTGATATAAAATTTGTTGCACCACTTGTTATTAGTTCTGTAATATTTGCTTTTATCGGTGCAAAAATCTCTTTAATGATTGATGTTGAGATTGTTAAAAAAGTTTTTGGTATCACTTTGCTAATAATAGCTTCAATGATTCTCTTTTTTAAAGCACCTAAAAGTCAATCAGGCGAACACTCAAAAGCTATTTTAGTATTTGCTGGTTCTATCGGTGGATTTTTTTCTGGTTTTTTAGGGATTGGTGGTGGTTCTATCATCTCCCCTATTCTTCTACTTTTTGGTTATGATATTAAAAAAATTGCTATCGGTATATCTTTTGTAATCCCTTTTTCTTCTATAGTTGCCTTTGGAAGTTATGCTAGTGTCATAGAACTTGACTATACATTTTTAGCTATCGTTGGAGTTGGTGCTTATATTGGTGGAATGATTGGAAACTATTTACTTCACTTTAAAATCTCATCAAAAACCATCAAAAAAATACTTGCTATTGCTCTTTATATTATTGCTATAAAAATGCTTTTTTTATAAATTAGTAACCTCTAACAACTTAAACTGATAATTAATATCATTATTAATATAAATTTAAGATATTCTTTGTTAAACTTTTCCTATTGAAAATGAT
>JAGGWE010000205.1 GCA_021157665.1 Sulfurimonas sp. | reverse complement strand
TTTACTATAATGTTTGTATAATATTTTTAGCCAAATCAAGTGCTTTTGAACGATGAGAAAGTTTTTTCTTAATCTCATCATCCAACTCACCTAAAGTTTTATCAAATCCTAATGGAATAAACATAGGATCATAACCAAATCCACCATCTCCATGAGCCGAACTTTGAGCATCTCCATACATCCAACCATGAACACAAAACTCACTATCTTTAGTTACTATAGCTATCGCAGCTGTATAGTAAGCAGGTGAACTCTCAACACCTTTTTCTTTTATAGCATCTATAAGTTTATAAAGATTATCTTTATCACCTGCATCAACTCCAGCATATCTAGCACTGTAAATCCCCGGCTCACCACCTAAAATATCAACACTAATCCCACTATCATCAGCCATCACAATCACATCTTCATCTCCTAGAGCCTTAAAAACAGCCCTAGCTTTGATAAGAGCATTCTCTTTAAAAGTATCCCCATCTTCAATAATCTCAAACTCTTCAATCAAATCTCCATAAGGGATAACCTCATAATCTTCACAAAGTGCTTTAATCTCTCTTACTTTACCTTTATTAGATGTAGCTAAAACTAATTTCAAATTTTATTCCTTATAGTTTATATAATAATATTTGTATATAATTGCGAAATTATACTCAAATATCAAGGTTATTCATGTTTAAAAAAGTATTTCCCCTTTCAGCGATTTTATCGTTAAGATTTTTAGGTCTCTTTTTAGTTCTTCCAGTTATCTCTATATATGCTCTTGAACTTGAAGGTTCAACTCCTCTGCTTGTTGGTGTTGTTGTTGGTGGTTATGCCCTAACTCAAGCGATTTTTCAAGTTCCATTTGGGACTATGAGTGACAAGATTGGTAGAAAACCAACTCTTTTAGTTGGACTTATTATCTTTTTGGCTGGTTCTATCGTTTGTGCTTACTCAACTGATATTTATACTCTAATGTTTGGAAGATTTCTTCAAGGTGCAGGAGCTATCGGTTCAGTTATCACAGCTATGATTTCAGATATTGTTGAAGAAGAAATTCGTGGAAAAGCTATGGCTATAATGGGTGGCTCAATCGCTCTAAGTTTTGCTCTTGCTATGGGTCTTGGGCCAGTTATCGGTGCATCTTATGGTGTTGATACTCTTTTCATTATAACTGCTGTTTTATCAGTTTTAGCAATGATAATCCTTTTTACAAAAGTTCCAACACCTCCAAGAATTAAACACATCTATCATGGAGTTGTTAAAACTTCAGACATATTAAAAGATACAAATCTTCTAAATATGATTATTATAAATGCTATGCAAAAAGGTTTAATGACTGCTGCTTTTGTTCTTATCCCTATCATCTTAACAAGTGATGCTTTTGCTTGGGAAAAGTCTGATTTATATATGGCTTATCTTCCAGCGATGGTTTTAGGACTAATCGCTATGGGACCTGCTGCTGTATTTGGAGAAAAATACAACAAACCTAAACAGATATTTTTAGCATCTATCGTTCTTTTTATCGGTGCATTTTTACTAATGGGTTTAACAACTTCAAGCACAATGTTTATAGTTGGTGTTTCAATGTTCTTTATCGCATTTAACATGATGGAACCTCTTGTTCAGTCGATGATTACAAAGTTTGCAAAAGTTCACCAAAAAGGTGCAGCTTTAGGAATTTCAAATTCAGTAGCATACTTCGCAACATTTATAGGTGGTACTTTTACAGGTTTGATGCTTGATATTAGCGACAGAGGAGTTATAGGTATATCAATAGCTGTAACTGCAACTATCTGGTTGCTATGGACTCTAAAACTACAAAACCCAATAAAACACTCACATCTATATATCCCATATGCAGAGATAGATGAAGAGAAACTACACTCACTAGAAAATGAGCATATCGCTGAATACTACATAAACGAAACTGAACAGTTAGTAGTTATAAAATATGTAGCATCTGCTATGAGTGAAGATGAAATTAGAGCAAAAATAGTTAAGTAAAATACCCTCTTATCAAAAAAATAATCTAAATTTATTTAGATTGCTGAAAGCTACTCGTTGCTTTCAGCCAAGAATCCCACATGCCAAGAATCCCACATGCCAAGAATCCCATAGTTTAAGCATAAATTGTATACAATTAATAAATTTAAATCAAAGGATAGATTATGGCAAAAGGTAAAGATTCTCAAAAATCAGTTAAGAAAGCACCTACAAAGACTTTAAAAGAAAAGCGTAATGACAAAAAACTAAAAAAATCACAAGGTTAAAGAAAGATTGTAAAATAATTACAAGAGTAATGTAGTTACAAGGGCTGATTGAGGAAGCGTACTAATGTACGTGACGAATGAAGCAACGCAGTAAATACGTTGCTATTGTGATTATTTTTGAGGAGTTACATACATATTGAAATAACGACCTTCAAACTTAGGTGGTTTTTCCATTACACCAATATCTTCAACCATTGGCCAAACACGAAGTAAAACTTCTTTTCCAGCTTCTGGATGAGCCATTTCACGACCTCTTAAAAATACGCGAAATT
>JAGGWE010000006.1 GCA_021157665.1 Sulfurimonas sp. | reverse complement strand
ATCGTCAACTTCTCTTCATGCTCATCACGGAATTTTTTCTTCTGCTTCTGGAAGTGGTTCTTAGTTGAATTATACTTCGCCTGCACCTCTTCAGAGAATGACTTAACAACGCTATTCATAGCAAAACGATTTACTTCAACTAAATCATCTCCGTTGATAGTATCTCCAGCTTTATACTCATTTCCAGCTATCGCTATATCAGCAACTAAAGCTTCACGAGTAAGAAGTTTTGCTACACGAAGCATCTCCTCTTTATCTATCATTAGAAGTCTGTCGTAATGTTCTCTTTCAAGATAATCTCTTTCCTCTTTTTCAAGCTCTAAAGCACGAGGGTCTTTGTCATAACCTTTTTTAGTAAAGATTTTAACATCAACAATTATACCTTCCATACTTGGAGGACAGTAAAGTGATTTGTTTATAACATGACCAGCTTTTTCACCAAAGATAGCACGAAGTAGTCTTTCTTCTGGAGTTGGTTTTACTTCACCTTTTGGAGAAACTTTACCTACTAAAATCATACCACCACTTACATGAGTACCAATTTTTACTATACCAGAATCATCAAGATGAGCTAATTCATCATCTCTTACATTTGGTATATCACGAGTAATCTCTTCAACACCATGCTTAAGTTCTCTAGCTTCTAACTCTTTTTCATAAATATGTACAGAAGTAAAAGCATCTTGACGAATTAATTTCTCAGAGATTACAATTGCATCCTCAAAGTTATAACCATTCCAAGGCATAAATGCAACCATAGCATTAACACCAAGAGCAAGTTCACCTTGATCCATATTTGGACCATCAGCAATCACTTGACCAGCTTCAACTTTTTGTCCAACTTTAACAATTGGTTTTTGAGCAAAAGATGTATTTTGATTCGTTCTAAGGTTTTTTGTTAATGGATAGTAATCAATATAGATCTCTCCATCATCGTCACCCATAACATAGATATGTTTTCCATCAACTTTCTCTATTTTACCACCACGCTTAGCTTTAACACATTCCCAAGCATCACGAGCAACAAGTTTTTCAACACCTGTTCCAACCATAGGAGAAGTAGGTCTTAAGAGAGGTACTGCTTGACGCTGCATATTTGAACCCATTAGAGCACGATTGGCATCATCATGCTCAAGGAATGGAATAAGTGAAGCTGCAACACCAACAACCATATGAGAAGAAAGGTCAGCATATTCACAGTCGCTTACTTTACCATTTAAAATCTCACCATCTTGTCTTATAGTAATAATGTCAGATTCAAACTGACCATCTTTATTTAATTTATTTGAAGCAGCTGCTATCTTAACACCCTCTTCTTGAGTTGCTGTAAGATAAATAACTTCATCAGTAACTTTTCCATCTTTTATAACTTTATAAGGTGCTTCAATAAATCCATGCTCATTAACTTTAGAGTAAGTTGCAAGAGTATTAATCAAACCAATATTTTGACCCTCTGGAGTCTCAACAGGACAGATTCTACCATAATGAGTTGGGTGAACATCACGCACTTCAAATCCAGCTCTCTCTTTAACTAAACCACCCTCACCAAGAGCCGAAAGACGACGCTTATGAGTAACTTCTGATAGTGGATTTGTTTGATCCATAAACTGTGAAAGTTGTCCACCAGAGAAAAATTCCATGATAGTTGATGTAATCATTTTTGAGTTTATTAAATCATGCGGCATTAACTCTGCCATTGGACCACTCATCGTTGCTAATTTATCACGAATCGCTTTTTGCATCTTAACAAGACCATTATGTAATTCATTACCTAAAAGCTCACCAATAGAACGAATACGACGATTTCCTAAATGATCTCTATCATCAATATGACCTTGACCATTTTTAACTTTAATAACATATTTAACAGATTCTATAATATCTTCATGAGTTAGTACAGTTATATATTCAGGAATATCCATACCAAGCTTATGATTCATTTTCATACGACCAACACGAGTTAAGTCATATCTTTCAGGATCAAAAAATAGTTGATTTACAAAAGCTTTTGCAGCCTCTTTAGTTACTGGTTCACCTGGTCTCATAACTTTATAGATACGAATTGCAGATAAATCATTTTCATCTTCAATCTCTTCAGTTTGCTTCAACAGTTTAAGTGAGTCTGCATCTGCATTAAAAGCATTAATAATAGAACTGTCAACACCCTCAGCTAAATCATTTGCAATTTTAAATTCACTAATACCAATTTCAGCCATTTTTTTAAGCTTAGACTCATCAATATGAGTCATAGTATCAAAAAGAATTTCACCTGTTTGAGGATCAATAATTGGCTCAGCTAAATAACGGTCAACCAATATCTCTAATGGATATTGAACTTCAGTTAAACCATCATCAATGAATTTCTGTGCTTTTTTAACTGAAAGTCTTTTTCCAAATGAAATTAAAACATTAGAGTCCATATCTACTAAATCATAATTTAATCTTCCAATATAATCTGTTTGTTTAAAATCAACAGAAAATAAATTATCATTTATTTTGATTGTTTGAATAGGATAAAATAGTTTTAAAATATCTTGTTTTGAATAACCTAAAGCACGGAACATAATAGTTACAGGAACTTTACGACGCTTATTAATTCTCATATAAAGAATATCTTTTGGATCATACTCAAAATATAACCATGAACCACGATCTGGAATAATTTGACCAGTATAAATCAGTTTATTTCCAGCAGTAGTTGATTCTTCCTCTTTAAAAATAACACCTGGTGATCTATGAAGTTGATTTACAACAACTCTCTCAACACCATTAATAATAAAAGAGGTTCTATCTGTCATTAGGGGAATATCACGAACAAATATATTTTGCTCTTTAATATCTTTTACACCTAATTTCTCTTTAGTATTTTCATCTCTGTCCCAAAGAACAAGACGAGTTTTCATTCTAAGACTTACTGCATAAGTAAGTCCACGCTCCATACATTCTCTTACTGTATATTTTGGTTTTCCAACTTCAGAACCAATATACTCAACAGTAAGTCTATTTTGAGCATCATGAATAGGAAAAGCTGATTGAAATACATTTTCAATTCCACTATTAGCTCTATCTTTATCTTCTAACATAAGAAATTTATCATAAGAACTTTGTTGTAGTTGTAATAAATTTGGTACTTCTATTTGCTGAGGGGTTTTTGAGAAATCTACACGAAGACGGTTTCCGGAATATAAAGTGTTTAACATTAGCTACCTCGATGAGTTGTTAATTATCAAATTCAAGCGTCCTTGAATTGATTTTTGTGGCTCTTTTATAGAGCTTATTTCTTATAGTGCTTATAAACGACATAAGGGCACTTTTGCGAGGAGAGTAATTTCTCTTCGCAAAAGCGCCCAGTAATTGAGGGCAAAAGCCCTCATTTAAAAGATGTTAGTTAGAAATTACTTAACTTCTACTACTGCACCAGCAGCCTCTAAAGCAGTTTTAGCTTCTTCAGCAGCATCTTTATCTACACCCTCTTTGATTGTAGATGGTAAACCTTCACAAGCTTCTTTTGCTTCTTTAAGTCCTAAACCAGTTAAAGCACGAACAGCTTTAATAACACCAATTTTCTTAGCACCAACATCAGTTAATACTACATCAAATTCAGTTTTTTCAGCAGCAGCTTCACCACCAGCAGCAGCTCCACCAGCTACAGCAACAGGTTGTGCAGATACACCAAATTTTTCTTCAAATTCTTTTACTAATTCAGAAAGTTCTAATACTGAAAGTCCTGAGATAAATTCTAATACGTCTTCTTTAGTTACAGCCATAATATGACTCCTTATTAATTTTATTTTAATTAACTGCTAATTAAGCAGCGTCTTCTTCTTTTTTCTCTTTAAGAGCATTAAGTCCGATTGTAAAGTTAGCAACTGGAGCCATCCAAGTAGCAGCAAGCATAGCAAGTAACTCTTCACGACCTGGAAGTTTAGCAAATGCTTCAACTTTAGCTGTATCAGCAACTTCTCTATCAACATAAGCAGATTTAATTACAAATAATTCATTTTTCTTAGCAAAATCAGAAACTACTTTAGAAGTAGCAACAGAATCTTCACCCCAAATAAAAATATTTGTATCTTTAATCTTAACACCAGTTAAATCAGCTTTTTCAAGTGCAATGTTTGCTAAAGTATTTTTAACAACTTGAACTTTTACCTCTTTTTCACGAGCTAGTTTTCTTAAACCTTCTAAATCAGAAACGCTTAAACCTTTATAGTCACATAGAACTACAGTTTGAGCAGTTTGAAATTCATTTGAAAGTACTTCAATAATCTCAGCTTTTTGTGTTTTTGTCATAAAATTTTTCTCCTTTTAGACAATTCTTCAAACAGGGAATTAAGTATAAAATTCATACACCTATTATCTTTAGTCCATAAAATGCAGTTACCAAAGTAGTAACTTTACAGTGTCTTGGATAAAACCAAGACACTAAAAATTACTTTAGTTTTAACTCAAATTTATTTTATATCAGCTAATTCTGATAAGTCAAATTTAATAGCTGGACTCATAGTTAAACTAAGAGCAGCATTTTTAATATAACGACCTTTTGCAGAAGCTGGTTTTTGCTTGTTGATAGCAGAAACAAAAGCTGTAATATTTTCAGCTATTTTATCAATATCAAAACTTGCTTTACCGATACCTGCATGGATATTACCTTTTTTATCAACTCTAAATGCAACTTGACCACCTTTAACATTCTTAACAGCAGTAGCAACATCTGGTGTAACAGTACCAGTTTTAGGGTTAGGCATTAAACCTTTTGGTCCTAAAATACGACCAATTTGACCAACAAGTCCCATACAATCAGGAGCAGCAACAACTACATCAAAGTTGAAGATTCCCTCTTTAATGTCAGCAACTAAATCATCAGTTCCAACAATATCAGCACCAGCTGCTTTAGCTTCATCAGCTTTAACACCTTTAGCGAAAACTGCAACACGAACAGTTTTACCAGTACCATTAGGAAGAACGATTGCACCACGAACCATTTGGTCAGCATGTCTTGGATCAACATTTAAATTCATTGCAATTTCAATAGTCTCATCGAATTTTGCACTCTTCAAATCTTTCATTGAAGCTGATGCTTCAGCTACAGTATAAGCTTTTGTATTATCTATTTTTTCTAATAATGATTTATATCTTTTACTCATTTTCAAATTTCCTTATAAATTCTTCCACACTATTTTAAATCACTGTGGTATATGATTATTTAGTTTTAAATTCTAATCTACTATCTCAATACCCATTGAACGAGCTGTACCAGCTAAAGTATTAGCAGCCATATCAGCATTATCAGTATTAAGGTCAGCAATTTTTGCTTCAACAACTTCCATTAATTGAGCACGAGTAATTTTTCCAACTTTATTTTTAAGAGGATTATCAGTACCTTTTTTAAGTCCAGCAGCTTTCATAAGAAGTGCAGATGCAGGTGGTTGCTTAGTGATAAAAGTAAAACTTCTATCTGTATAAACTGTAATTACAACAGGAACTTTAAATCCCATTTTATCTTTTGTTTTTTCATTAAATGCTTTAGTGAATTCCATGATGTTAACACCACGCTGCCCTAGAGCTGGTCCTACTGGTGGTGCAGGGTTTGCTTTACCAGCATCAATATGTAGTTTGATGTAATCCATAACTTTTTTTGCCATGTTTGTTTCCTTTTATTTGAGTTAAATTATTTTTTCGACTTGAGTGTAAGAGATATCTACAGGAGTAGCTCTACCAAAAATCGAAACATTAAGTTTTAGAGTACCATGCTCTAAATCATATTCATCCACTGTTGCAGTAAAGTTTGCAAATGGACCATCTATAATACGAACAGTCTCACCATTATCAAAAAATACTTTTGGTTTAGGTGCAGCACGATTATTTACACGATCAAGTATAACATTAATATCATGCTCACTTAATGGTGTAGGTATATTTGACTCACCAATAAATCCTGAAACTTTTGGTAAAGACTGAATCATGTGTTGCACTTCAGTATTTAAATCAATTTTTGCAAATACATAACCAGAATAAAGAGATCTTTCAGTAACTTTTTTCTTACCATCTTTTACTTCTATAACATCTTCAGTTGGAACTATTACCTCTTCAATAAAGTCTTGTAGTTTAAACTCTTCTATCATATTCAGAATAGCATCTCTTACTAATCTGTCATTTCCATAAGTCTGAATAGAGTACCATTGGTGTGCCATATAAACCCCTTAACCTAAAATCATAGACATAACTGATGACATAAATACATCAACTATTGCTAAAAATGAAGCAACAACAACAACAACAATAACTACAGCTATATAAGCTTGTTTAACTTGTCCCTTTGTAGGAAAAATAACTTTAGTTAACTCTAATTTCGCATTTCTAATATGTGTACTTATATCCATTTATCTTTTCCTAGAAAATTCATTAATTATAAATAAAACCCTAAGGATTTACTAATAATAAATGTGTGGCAGGCACAGGGGGACTCGAACCCGCAACACCCGGATTTGGAATCCGGTGCTCTACCATTGGAGCTATGCGCCTAAAAGGGATAAATCCCAAAGATAAAGGATGAAACTTGTTACAGTTTCATCTCTTTATGATTTGTATGTTCTCTACAGAACTTACAGTATTTTCTTACTGAAAATTTTTCAGTATGAATTTTTTTATTTTTTGTTGTGTGATAATTACGTCTAGTACATTTCTCACAACCTAAGTGAATCGCTTCTCTCATATTATCTGACCTTTAAAGGATTAAATAAATCGCAAAAGCGACTTATTTAATAATCTCTGCAACAACACCAGCACCAACAGTTCTTCCACCCTCACGGATAGCGAAATTAGTACCTTTTTCCATTGCAATTGGGTGAATAAGTTCAGCAGTAATACTTACATTATCACCTGGCATAACCATCTCTGTACCTTCTGGTAAAGTGATTGCACCTGTTACATCTGTAGTTCTAACATAGAACTGAGGACGGTAACCGTTAAAGAATGGAGTATGACGACCACCCTCATCTTTACTTAGTACATAGATTTCAGCAGTAAATGTTGTGTGAGGAGTAATAGTACCTGGCTTACAAAGTACTTGACCACGCTCAACATCATCTTTACCTATACCACGAACTAGAACACCACAGTTATCTCCTGCAACACCCTCATCCATCTCTTTACGGAACATTTCAATACCAGTAACTGTAGTTTTCTGAGTATCTCTAATTCCTACGATTTCAATTTCTTCACCAATTTTAACAACACCACGCTCGATACGACCAGTAACAACTGTTCCACGACCAGAGATTGAGAAAACATCTTCAACAGGCATTAAGAAATCTTTATCAGTTTCACGAACTGGTTCAGGAATATAATCATCAACAGTTTGCATTAGTTGTTGAATTTTAGCTGACCACTCACCAAGAGTACCAGATTTAGCTTCTTCAAGAGCTTTAAGAGCTGAACCAGCTGTGATTGGAGTATCATCACCTGGGAAGTCGTACATGTCAAGTAGTTCACGGATTTCCATCTCTACTAATTCCATTAGTTCT
>JAGGWE010000109.1 GCA_021157665.1 Sulfurimonas sp. | reverse complement strand
TTATCCATAATATGACCATGAGAAATTTCTGATAAAATCTCATTTACAGACTGAGTTTGATCCTCTGTATATTCAAACCCACTTAGGGCTTGAAACTCTTTTAACTCTTTTTTATTTACAGATATTTTTGGTGCTTTTATTAAAGCTCTTGCTGCTGCTGTATTTAAAATAGCCCCTGCAATCTCAAAGAGTCGCTTCTTAACCTTCTCTTTTAGCTTACCAAAACTACCTTTTCCAAGTCTATCTAAAACTGGAGTTGAACCACCAGAAGCAATGTATCTATCTATAAAATCAAGGTTTTCAACTGGAAGTAAAATCTTATCATCTCCAATATACTTAATAACTATAAAATCTTTTACACCACCTAAAATCTCCATCTGCTCTATGTTTTCAAAAATTCCAACCCCATAATCCTCATGAACTACATAATCACCTTTTTTTAAATCATCTAGTAAAATAGCACTTTTTCTACGTCTTCTTTTTTTATCTGGTTTATTAAGTGATATTACAAGTTCATCTCTTGAGATAATATTTAAAATATATGGAGCGTAAACCTCTGTAATATTATTTAAATCAAATACACCCATCTGCTTCATAACGGCTTTGTTTGAAGCGATAATAGTTATCTTTTTATTTTTATGTACTTTTAAAAGTGAGCCAATATCTACAACAACTAACTCTTTAAAATCATCACTATCTGGCAATAGTTCTAAATCAAAACACTCTCTTGAGATTTGAGGCTCATTTATCCCATAAGCATCTATCAAGACAGAATCTAAGTTTCGTGAGAGCATTGTAATTTTATTTTCTAAAAAATTTAAAGCTAAATTATCTAAATGCCACATGCCAAGAGATGGAATATCTTTTGTCATAGAATCAAATTCTGAAACTTCTACTTTTTTACTAAGGGCATTGAAACCATCTTCATCAAGAGAGTAAAAAGCACTTGTAACTTCAAAACTATCTAACTCTTCACCAACTGTTCTTTGAGATTCTAACTCAAAAAGTTTCATCTGCTCTATCTCATCATCAAAAAGTGAGATACGGATAGGGTTTGAGGCAGATGGAACAAAAATATCTATAATATCTCCACGAAAAGAGATTTCACCCTCAACTTGAACCATATCTACAAAACTATATCCCCAAAACAGCATCTGTTCTTTAAAAGCTTTTAGATTAATATTTGTAGCAAATTCTAAAGTAGTTGATTTTAGTAACTCTTCGCTTGGCATGTGGAAAAGTAAAGTTTTTAAAGGGGAGATAACTAAAGGTTTTTTCTTTGCTTTATAATAAACTCTAAGTTGTGAGAAAAGTTGATGTAACTCCTCTTTATAAACTCGTAAATCATCCCCAAAAGTTGGACGAAAATCTGGGAAAACCAAAACCTCTTGTTTAAAAAAATTCGCAACACTTTCTAAGTCTTGTGCCTCTTTTGAATCTTCACAAATTAAAACTTGTAAATCATACTTTTTAGATGTTTTAAAATATTCGTAAAGTGATGCTTGTGACATTATTTTCCTAGACTATTATGCTTTATCTATTTGTATTTTTTTTGGAGCTTGAATTGGTTTAATATCTTTTACAACACTATTACCCTCAAAAATACCTTTTGATTCAATAATTAATTCAGCAGATTCTATAGTACCACTAACTCTTCCATCTGCTCTTATCTCAACTCTATCGGCGTTGATACTACCCTCAACACATCCATGAATAACAAGTCTTTTTGTAATAATATCACCTTTAACATGTCCATGTTTACCAATCTTAACTTCATTTTGAGAGTTTATTGTACCCTCTAATTCTCCATCAACATAAAGATTACATGTTAGATTCATTTCCCCTTTAATTGAGGAGCCAACTGTGATGATAGTTGTACTCGAGTCTGGTTTAGTACTTTGATTTGGGCTGTCGCTGTTATTAAAGATTGCCATGGTATTTTCTTTTCCTTTTCAAAAATTTCATTATAATTTTGTACATCCCACTTTATAAACCAAAATGGATTTACTGGTCTTGACATAAATCTCACTTCATAATGCAAATGTGGTCCACTACTCATCCCTGAGTTACCAGTATATGCGAGTAAAGTGCCTTTTTTTACAAATGTACCTGATTTTATCACAACTTTGTTTAAATGACCAAAGTATGTTCTAAATCCATAATTATGTTGAAGTATAACTAAATTTCCATATCCACTTTTTTTATGAAAACCTGAATACTCAACAATTCCATCAGCAGTTGCATATACTGGTGTTTTCATTTTTGCTCTCATATCCGTACCACGATGGAACTCTCGTCTTTTTAAAGTTGGATGTATTCTGTAACCAAATTTACTTGTAATTCCTTTATAAATTATAGGTGAACCATTTGGAATAAATTGGAATAAAGATGTCATGTCTTGAGCATTTAATTTAGCTAAATCTACTCTTTCTTGAAGGGGGATTTCAGCAATAGGGGAGATACCCATCATCTCTTCAATATCACTTAGTGAATCAGAAATTTTATCTAACTCTTCTTTCTTCTCTTTAAGTTTATCATGAGAAATTTTTATACTACTTGATAGTTGATTATTTTTCTCTAAAAGTTTTGTATAATCGGTTTGTTCTTTTAACCTTTTTATCTTAATATCATCAACTTCATCGTTTAAATAAAGTATAGTCCCAACAGATATTAAAGATACAACACCAATAAATAAAATAGCATACATAATTGCTTTTTTTACAAAATGATGTAAATTATACTGCTTTACACCCCGATCATCATGTATTGTAACTGTAAAATGATTATCCATTATATCTATCCAAAAAAGCCTCTACAACCATAAAAGAACCAAAAACTAAATAGTTCATATTTTTATCTATTTTATTAAAAGAGTTGTATTCTATCCCTAACTCTTTTAAAGTTAGATGAAGTAGTTTAGAAGATTCTATTCTATCATCATTTATATCTATAATTTCTACATGAAAAATAATCGGTTTTAAAATTTCCAGTATCTTTTTATACTCTTTATCTTTGTAAGTATTATAAATAAGGATATACTTTTGAGGACTTAACGCTTTTAAAATAGAACTAGCAGCCAAAGGATTATGCCCAACATCTACTATAATATTATCACTAATTTTACTTAATCTTCCAAATAATTTTGAATTGTTAAAATCATTTATTTTATAATCAATATCTAAAAATTTCAATGCAGATATACTTAATTTTAGATTATCTTCTAAATATAAAGCAAGTGAAAGTTTTTTAGATATTTTTGATATTTTATCAATATCAACATCATTAATAAATTCATCTACACTAAAAAAATTAGCCTTTTTTTCATCTGCAATTTTTTTAGCTATTTTGTAAACTTTTTCATATTTTTGAGTAGAAATTATTGCATTTTTTTGTATGGCATTTATTTTTGTTCTTGCGATATCCTCTATATTTGAGCCAAGAAAAGCCTCATGATCATAATCTATAGGAGTTACTAAAGTAAGAGTTTTATCAAAAACTGCAGTTGCATCATACTCCCCACCTAAACCAGCTTCAAGTATGATATATTCACACTCTTTAAATACTAACATTGCCAGAAGTGTTGTATATTCAAAATAACTAAGTGAATTTGAATCTTCATGCGTTAAAATAGTTTGCAATATTTCATGAGCAATATCAAGTGTTTCATCACTTACATTTTCTCCATTTAGCCAAACTCTTTCATTAAACTCTAAAATATGAGGTGAAGTGTAATGAGCTGTTTTATAACCAATGTTAAAAAGTGCAGTTGCTAAAAAACGCCCTGTTGTTCCCTTGCCATTTGTACCAACTAAATGAATAATCTTAGCTTTTGGCACCCCAAGAGTATTTGTCGCTTTGCTCGGGCACATGTGAGATTTAATCTTCTCATAAACACGGGGCATACGAGTATAATCAATCTCAGTATAATAAAGTGGCTTCTTATCTAAAAAACTTTGTAACATTAAGTACATCTCCATAAATAACCCCAACTTCAGCGATAAGTAAATAGTTCTAGTTCTAGGCAGATTTCTGAAGGACTAGCTGGCTAATCCAAAGAGATCTAACGACGCAATAGGGCTATTTACTTATCGCCCGAAGGGAAGCTTAAAAAGAGGGCTACTACTTCGTTGAAAATCCTTGAAGCTACTAGTAGTTCCTACGAATCTTCGCCTTGCATTAGCCCTCTTTTTAAGCTTCTGAAGTTGTGGTTATTTATGGAGATGTACTTAATTTTTATAAGCTACCTGATTACGACCATCATGTTTTGCTTTATATAAATACTCATCAGAAGAGTTAATAGCAGCCTCAAGAGAAACATGTTTTGCACGCTCTGAAATCCCACAACTTACGGTTACTGAGATTCTTTTGCCCTTATACATAAACTTAGCTTTTTCAACATGTTTTCGTACTTTCTCAGCAAAAACAGCACCACCTTTAGTATCTGTTTCACTAAGCAATGCCATAAACTCTTCACCACCAAATCTACCAATAACATCTACACTTCTTGCTTCTTTTTTTATAATTTTTGCAAAGGCAGATAAGACTGCATCACCAGCATCATGTCCATAATTATCATTAACTGCTTTAAAATGGTCTAAATCAAACATAACTACAGAAAAATTATGTCCATATCTTTTAAACTCAGCTTCTTTTATAGCCATAAATTCATCTAAGGCTCTTTTATTATAAAGTTTAGTTAAAAAGTCTTCTTTAGATTCTTGTTTTACAGACTCAAGTTCTTTTTCTAATTTACGAACTTTATTACCCAGTTGCTCAACCTCTCCATTATGACTTTTTAAATCACTACTTAAAATTTGAGTATTTTTTTCTAATGCTAAAGCTATTGTAAAAAGTTTTTTATGTGCTATTTTAAAATTACTTGTATCAGATTCACTATAATGTTCTAAATCAGATTTAATCTTTTGAATCTCAATCGTTGAATTATCAGATTTTTCAATCATATCTATTAATCTAAGAGATAATTTATCAAGTAC
>JAGGWE010000108.1 GCA_021157665.1 Sulfurimonas sp. | reverse complement strand
TTAATAATTCACTTTTTTCATATCTTTTTGGTTCTATTTTAGCTGTTAGTGATGAAGATGTTATAACAATTTTAGTTTTTGGTGGAATCGCTTTATCTCTTCTTTTAGTTTTTTCAAAAGAGTTTTACTTTATTGCATATGATGAAGAGGTAGCAAAAACAAGTGGAGTAAAAGTAAAGCTTTTAAATTTTTTACTTGTGAGTGTTGTCGCAATTATTATCGCCTTATCAATCAGAGTTGTTGGAACTTTACTTATAGGGGCATTGATGGTAATACCAACTGTGGCTGCTCTTCAGTTTAGGCTAGGCTTTTTACATACTTCTTTATTATCTTTACTTTTTGCAATTATTAGTATGGCATGTGGGATGACACTCTCTTTTTATTTTTCATTACCTTCAGGTGCAACTATTGTATTGTGTGTCTTGATTATTTTTATATTCTCTTTGATAGCCAATAAAAAATGAAAATAAGTTCCCAGTTTTCAAAATATGCATCTCATTATGACTCGTATAATATAATTCAAGAAAGTGTTGTAAAAAAGTTATTATTAGATTTAAAATATAAGCCAAAAAAGATTTTGGACTTAGGTTGTGGAAGTGGTTCTCTTTGTAAGGCAGTAGACTGGGAATATGAAAGTTTCACCGGAGTTGATTTTGCTCCTGGAATGTTGGAATTACATCCAAAAGCAAAAAATATAGAGTGTATATATGGCGATTTTAATGATAAAAGACTTTTTGAAAATTTACAAACATATCAATATGATTATATTTTTTCTGCGTCAGCTTTGCAGTGGGCTGAGAATCTTGAAGATATATTTAAGTCTATTAAATTATTAAACACTCCATTTTCTTTTGCTATTTTTACATCAGGAACATTTGAAACATTAAATAAAACTGCTTCACTTGAACCATTATTAAAAAGTTCACAAACAATAAAAAAGATAGTTAATCGATATTTTGATGTTAAGTTTGAAGTTGTTAAGTATAGTTTAGAGTTTGAATCAACTAGAGAGATGTTCCGATATATAAAAAAAAGTGGAGTAAGTGGTTCTCGAAATTTACTCAATTATAAACAAACTAAACAATTAATGAAAGAATACCCATTAAACTATTTAGAGTTTGAAGTGGCTTTTATCACCTCTCGTTAAGAACTATCTCTTTTTCAAGGTTATATAGTTCATATCTTATATATTTAAAGTTTTCACTATACTCTTGGTTGTGTAGTTTAAAAAGTTCTTCTAAAACTCTTGATGATTCTTCTGCCCTTTTGAAGTTAGCCAATATAATACTTTTTATATCAGTACGATTTAGTTCACTTTTTGTTGTTGGACGAAGCACATCGTTTATGCTATCACGATGAAATAATAATTCATCTGTTTCTGCTATTTTTGCTTTATGTCTAAGCGATTTTAATTTTGAAGATAGTTCTCTGTTGTTATCTCGATATCTCATAATATCTTCTACAACTCTAATCCCCTCTTTAAGGCGATTAATATTTGCATCAATCACCCGAAAAAGTTCGGGTGATAAAGTGTTTTTAGTCATCTCCACCAAATATTCCAAATAATTGAAGTAGAGCAGTAAAGATATTTAAGAAATCTAAATAAAGTGCAATAGCACCATCAATAGGAGTTTCATAAGCACCTCTCATAATATTTTGAGTATCATAAATAACCAATATACTAAACAATACAACAATAGCACCAGAGATGATAACTTGAAACATTGGATTACCAAGAAAGATATTGATAATAGAAAATACAATAATAACAACAAGTGCTATCATTAAAGGTTTCCCATAAGATGTAAAATCTTTAGTAGTTTTAATTGCATAAAAACTCATAGCACCAAATACAACAGAAGTCATAGCAAAAGCATTACCAATAACTGTGCCACCACCACTCATTCCAAGTGTACGAGCAAGTAAAGGAGCAAGCATAAGCCCTGTCATAAATACAAAAGCAAACATTACTGCTAAGTTAATTCCTGGTTTATGTTTTACAAATTGTAAACCTATAAGTAAACCAATCTCTAAAGCAAATAGAGGCCAAAAGTAAGCTTGAATTGCTCCAGCCATAGGAACACCAACATAAGCACCAACGGCACCAGCCATCATAGATGCTGCAAAAAGTTTATAAGTCTCTTTAACAAAAGAGATTATTTGCGTATCACTCTTTGAAGCACTTTCATAAGAAAAAGAGCTTTTTCTAGCGTAATCACGATCATATAGTCCCATTAACATATCCTTTTAAGGGTTTAATTTATAAGTATTTTATATGTAAAGAGTTAATAATTAGCAACAAAAAGTTTTATAGTGTGAAGTAGAATGAAAATTACAATAAAAAACTCCATTAAAAACTCTATTATATGTAAGCACTAAATATTATTATTAAAATAAATGATAAAAAAATAAACATTTATTTTGAAATTATAAACTCTTCTCCTCTTTAAGCCACCTCTAAGTAACAACCCCCTATAATTCCCATCCACAAACAGAGACACCTTGTTTAAAAGGAGTCAGAAGTCTTCGAGTTGAAGATTTACTCAATGTTTGAGATCATTGAAAACTAAGCAAGTAATAGACTCAATAGTAACAACTATTAAGTTGGAATATTACTTAGAAATAACT
>JAGGWE010000078.1 GCA_021157665.1 Sulfurimonas sp. | reverse complement strand
TTCCAAAGTGTAAATATACTGAACAATGTGATGAAAATGGAAATAAAGTAGAGAAAAAAGAGGAAACTGCAGACGAAAAATGTGATAAATGTGGAAAAGATATGATTGTTAAAAATGGTAGAAACGGACAGTTTTTAGCATGTAGTGATTATCCTGATTGTAAAAATACAAAAAGCATAAATGTTGAAGAGAAAATTTCAGAAACTCCTTGTCCAGATTGTGGTGGAAAAATTTCACTTAAAAATTCTCGTCGTGGTCCTTTTTGGGGATGTGAAAATTATCCAGATTGTAAATTTATCTCTAAATTTGAGCCTACAACTATTAAATGTAAAGAGAAAGGTTGTAAAAACGGTTTACTTGCTGAGAGAACTTATAGAAACAAAGATGTTTATGAGTGTGTAAAATGTAAAGCAAGAACACCTCGGGAAGAGAAGTAGGTTTATTGGCTAACAATCGGCGAAGATAAATCATCGCTTCCGGTTGGGAATTATTGGTTTGTTTGCTTGCAGTTGGCGAAGATGAATCATCGCTTCCGGTTGGGAATTATTGATTTGTTTGCTTGCAGTTGGCGAAGATAAATCATCGCTTCCGGTTGGGAATTATTGATTTGTTTGCTTGCAGTTGGCGAAGATGAATCATCGCTTCCAAGAAAGAAATGCTATATGGAACCGATGCTTTAGCTTCGGTATGAAAAGGAATTAAAAGTGAAAATAGGCGTTATCTCAGATACTCATTCTAAAATTAAAAAAACTAAAAAAGCTATAGATAGACTTTTAGAAGATGGGGCTGAGTTTTTTATCCATGCTGGAGATATTGTTGAAACTGAGATTTTAGATATGCTTGAAGCGACTGATAAAAAATATATCGCTGTTTATGGAAACAATGATGCTCATTTAATAGAGCATCATGATAAATACAACCTAGTTCAAGAACCATACTACTTTAAACTTGCAGATACAAAATTTAAGCTAATGCACCAACCTTTTTATATGAATGGCGATACCGAAGTAGTAATCTCTGGACATACTCACTTTTTTCATGCCGAAAAAAAAGGTGATACCCTTTTTCTAAACTCTGGTGAAATTTGTGCTAGAAAAAAACCTATTACAGAGTTTGCTATGCTTGAAGTAACTGAAAAAGATTTTTTTGTAACACACTATGAAAAAGCTGAACATGAAAAAAAATTCAAACTAAGCAACTACTCTTTTAAAAGGTCTGAATAATGAAAGAAAAAATTTTTCTTTGCTCAATTTGTAATATAAATAGTGGAACATGTTTAGAAGATTGTAAATTTTGTTCTCAAAGTGTTCGCTATAAAGCTGACATAGATAGATATAAACAAAAAGCTTTAGAAAATATTTTAAATGAAGCTAAATCTGCAAAAGAAGCAGGTGCCTTAGGTTTTTGTCTTGTTAGTTCTGATAAGGGTTTAACTGATAAAACTATTGCTTTTGTTTGTAATATTGCTCAAGTTTTAACTAAAGAAGTTCCAGAACTTAGGCTTATAGCATGTAATGGAACGGCAACTTTAGAGCAACTTTTAATTTTAAAAAAATCAGGTATAAAAGCATACAACCATAACCTAGAAACATCAGAAAACTTTTACCCAAATATCTGTACAACTCATCCATGGAGTGAAAGATATGCCACATGCCAAGCAGTAAATGAAGCAGGATTAACTCTTTTAACTGGTGGAATTTTTGGACTTGGCGAATCACAAGAGGATAGACTTTCAATGATAAAATCATTAGCTTCATTAAATCCAACTTCTGTACCTATAAACTTTTACCACCATAATGAAGCCCTAGAGCTAGAACCTAATCCACTAACAGTTGAAGAGGCTTTAGAGTTGATAAAACTAACAAGAGAGTTAATCCCACATGCCGAACGAATTATGGTAGCAGGTGGAAGAGAATTGATGTTTGGAGATAGACAGAGTGAAATCTTTAAATATGGTGCAAACTCTATTGTTGTTGGAAACTACTTAACAACTGCAGGAAGAGTTATTAGTAAAGATTTGGATATGATTAAGTCTTTAAATCTTGAAGTAGCCACTCAAATAGGAAAATAATGCATGATAATGTAACACTAATTATTACCATATCACTTATAATAATTTTCTCCCCATTTTTTGCAAAAATATTAAAACTTCCTACTACTCCTATAGAGATTATACTAGGTTCTATTCTTGGTTATGTTGGATATATTCATAGCGAACACCTTTTTGATATAGTTGCTGAACTTGGTTTTTTATATCTAATGTTTATTGCAGGAACAGAGATTAATCTTAAAAATGTTCTCAAAACACCTGCTGAAACAATGAAAAAAATCATACTTTATTTGATAATTCTTTACTCTTTTTCTATCTCTTTTTCTTTGTATTTTGATTTAGGCAAAATATTTATAGTTCTACTTCCTCTTATCTCAGTTGGACTGGTAGCTACCCTCTCAAAAGAGTATGGAAAAACCCCTTGGCTTGATATTTCAATGACAGCAGGTGGAGTTGGAGAGGTTGTTAGTATCGGGATTTTAACTATTACCTCTGCTGGACTAAAATCAGGGCTAGGACTAGAACTATTTGAAACACTTTTTGCTCTTATTATGTTTTTGGTACTTATGTTTTTTATCTTTAGAGGTATGCAGTTACTTTTTTGGTGGTTTCCTGAAGTATCAACAGTTCTTATGCCAAAAAAGGACAATCAAGAACAAGATATTCGTTTATCTATGGGGATATTTTTTCTTCTAGTTGGAGCGATGCTTTACCTTGAACTTGAACTTGCTTTTGGTGCTTTTTTAGCTGGTATTTTTATTCCTACTTTTTTTGAACATAAACATCAACTACCAGAAAAACTTGCCTCATTTGGTTTTGGATTTTTAATCCCTGTCTTTTTTATACATATTGGTAGTTCATTCGATTTAAATGCACTTACAATGGATGGATTAATATACAAAGCGTTCTTAATTACATTAGTCATGGTATCTATGAGAGTAGTAGCATCTCTTGTATTTGTAAAAAGACTTGGTATTATTGATTCAATATTAATGGGGCTTTCTCACTCTATGCCTCTGACACTACTTATAGCTATGGCAACACTAGCATTTAGTGCAAACAGTATAGATCAACTTCACTATTATGCCTTTATTTTAGCTGCACTTATTCAAGTTATTGGGGTAATGGTAACAATAAAAATTATAAATGTTTACAAAATGAAAAAAGAAGAAAATAAAACTTTGGTATAATGTTGAAGTACCCCTTCATAAAGAACCCCAATTTCAACATGGCTGATTCATACAAATAATTAGGAATAGTTTTTAAATCCACATGCAAAAAAAAACTACTCCAGATTAGGAACCGATGGCTTGCCTTCGGCAAAGATATACAGAACAAAAGCACAAAGCGAAGGCGAGCCATCGCATCCATGGTTTGGCAAAGAAACACAAAGCGAAGCCATCGGTTCCTGTTCTGTATGAATCAGCCGTGCTAACTTCAGAAACTTAAAAAAGAAAAAAATAAAACTTTGGTATAATGTTTAAATAAAAGGGAAACTATCTAAAAGGGGTTGGAGATGTCTCGTTCTGTTTTATTACAACTTGCACGGGACTCCATCGCCGAAGTTATTGAAGCACAAAGAACAATAGATAAACAAGCTCTATTAGAAAAACATCCTCTACTAAATCAAAAAATCTCTACAAAAGTAAATATATATATAGGTGATGAACTAAGAGGTTCAGCCCAATCCCAAAATACAAACCTGAGCCTACTTGAAGATATAATCAGAAATGCTAAACTATCTGCATTTCAAGATAAAAATTTCTCTCCACTCACAACAGCAGAATATCTAAGTTGCGAAATAGAATTACTTCTTAATACACCAGATGGTGTCATAAGTGAAAAAGACAAAGCTATTTTAAAAAACTAATCTTTAGAAACTAAACATTCCCCTTGAATAAAACAAGCGATTGCATAGCCATGATTTAATCCAAGAGCGATACTTCCACCACTCTCTTGGGTAATATCTCCAGCGACAAATAACCCCTCTATATTTGTTTCATAATTATTATCATGAACAGGTTTTCCATCCTCCTCTTTTATACCAGAACTTGATAAAAAAGCACTTGGAGTTGTACCACCAATAGCATAAATCACCCTATCAAAAATTTCATGCTCAACCTCATTAAACATAACTTTTACTCTACCTTCAACATCTTCTAAAGCATCTATATTTATACCTAAAATTGGTCTTACCTCTTTGTGCATAATTGCATTTGCAATATTTGTCTGATTTGTTGGATTTGCTCGTCTAAAAGTCTCTCTTCTATAGCAAATTGCTACATTATTTTTCTCACTTAAGTCAACAGCATACTCAACAGCACTATCTCCACCACCAACAACTAAGATTTTTTCACCCTCACTACAACCATCAAGAGTATATCCAATTCTCTTTTTTATACCTGCTGGAACTTTATAACTAGGCTTATTTGGTTTTCCCATTCGTCCTATTGTTACAACTACTTTATTAGCCTTTATAGTTTTACCAGCCATAAAAATCTCAAAAGTTCCATCCTCTTTTTTCTCTATACTTTGAACCTCTACATGTGTTTGTAGTTCAACAGAATGATATTCAAGTATCTCATCAAAAAAATCTAAAGTGGTCTCTTTTGTACCATCTACAAAATAAATTCTACCATCTAATTCAACTTTTTGTCCCTTCCAATCTTTATCTACCCGTTTATTATCTTTATAATATTTTCTAATTGTTGAGTTGTGATTTACATCTTTTTCTAGTAAAACAATATCTCTAATACCCTGCATATAACCCTCAACAGCAGTAGCGATTCCAGCTGGTCCTGCACCAATAATTGCTAAATTGTAAATATGACCCATATAGAACTCCTGAAGTATAATAATTTCTAATAATTGTATTTTAGCATAATTTGTTTACAATTGTAGTATAATCTCAAAATGTATTATGTAATAAAAAGACAACCAGAATCGACTTCAAAATGTTTTATAGGTTTTAAAGTACCTAAATATACCTCTTCAAGAAGTAGTGATAATGTTATTTTTGAATTTATAAAAGATGGAAAAACAACCAGAAAATGGATAAAAAAAGATGAGATTGTTTTACTAACTGAAGATAAAGATTTTTTTATGAAAACTATGGAACAGTTTAAATCAGTTGAAGAGATACAACAAAAACTTGTAGATACAGCTAGAAAAAAACTAGATGAAAGCATGGAAACATTTACAGAAAATGTAAATGCAGAACTAAATGAATTTAACGAGATTCGAGATTCAGATGATATTCCATGTATTTTAAAAGATTTATAATTAACCTAACTTATCAGGAAATGTAGTCATAAATTTTTGTAATTTTGGTGAAATTACAGCCTGACAATACCCTTGTGAACTGTTTTGAGCATAATAGTCCTGATGGTAATTCTCAGCTTCAAAAACAGCCCCAAGTTCACTTACTTCAGTTACAATTTTTTCACTAAATCCCTCTTGTACTTTTTGAATTGAGTTTAAAATCTCACTCTTTTGTTTATCATTTTCATAATAAATTACAGAACGATATTGAGTACCT
>JAGGWE010000057.1 GCA_021157665.1 Sulfurimonas sp. | reverse complement strand
TTTACAGGTTCAATTTGAGATAAATTAACATCTAATTTAATATTTGACCTTGGAGTTTGAGCTTTGTTGATTGGCTCTATTTTTATCCAATTTTCATTAGCGAGCATGATTGTTGAAAATATTAAAGTAAGTATAATCTTAACAATAAAGCTATTTCCCAATATATCGTACCTTCATAATTAATTTATCCATGCCATAAGGATCAACAACATTAAAATAAATATTGCCATCATTTATAAAAGCTGTGCCAGTTCCTTTTTCTATTGTCTCATCACCATTGTAATAATCTTTATTTTGATATTCGATTTGGTATGAATTTAAGTTACCACTCCATGCTTTGCCAGTGTTAAACTATGCTCAGCATAATAGTGAGTATCCATGTTTGCGATATTTAGATTAGTTTTATAGATTGTTGCATTTGCTGCCATTATATATAAGTACCTTATATGTTTTTTAAGCCATTATAGCTATTTCATTTCCTGTTGGAAGTCCATTTATTCCTATCTCATCTTCTTTTGCTAAAATTAAAAATATTTCTCCTTCATTAACTGAAAGAGATTCTTCCATTGCTTTTAAAAAAGGGCTCTCTTTAATTGTATCATCCATAGCCTCTACATAACTATCAAAAATAATTTCTTTAAAATCAACACCTGTTTTTGAAGTACTTAATTTAAGAACTTTTTCGATTTAAAGTAGCATCGCACACAAGAACTATTGATCTTGGTTTATGAGTTCTAATTTCTGGTTCATATTCAAATATTTTTTTTGAACCCATCTAGAACTTCTTTTATACTCTTCTGCTAAATCACTTAGAATTTGTCTCTTATAAATATACTTTTTAAAGATTATTTCTTGGAGTTTATCAGGTCTTCTTTTGGATTGAAATTTTGTATTACAATCATTACATCTATATCTTTGAAGCCCTCATCTTTTACCTATCTTTTTTGTATTATTTTTCTCACAATTTGAACAAGTTTTTGCGTTTTTTTACAGCCATTTATAAATAAACCTTTGTTTCTTACCACTATAACATACTTTCAAGCACTTTTTAGACCCCCCGAATTTTACTTTAAATCACTTTTTCAAAACTCTCAAACACTCATTTGCAATTTCTAACTCTTCATCTGTTTTAATAACTAATATTTTTATTCTCTCAAAAAAAGCACTATCTAAAATTTTATCTCTAACATAAGAAGAATTTTCACCAATTCCACCAGTAAAAACAATAGCATCAACATCTCCAAGCAATGCCATATATGAACCAATATACTTTTTAACTCTTCTTATCATTATATCAAGTGCAAGTTTTGATTTTTTATCTTTGGAATTTATTAACTCTCGTACATCATTTTTTCCACAAATTCCTAAAAGTCCAGATTTTTTATTTAAAATCTTATCAACCTCATCAACACTTAAGCCCAACTCTCGCAGCATATAAATTAAAATTGCAGGATCAACATCCCCACTTCTTGTTCCCATAACTAAACCCTCAAGTGGAGTAAAACCCATAGAGGTATCAATACTTATACCTTTTTGTATAGCACAAGCACTGGCACCATTTCCAAGATGAAGAGTAATAAGATTTAATTCACTTAAATCCTTTTTTAGTATTTTTGCTGATTCTTTACTTACAAAAGAGTGAGAAGTTCCATGAAAACCATATCTTCTAATCTTATGTTTTTCATACATCTCAAAAGGTAGGGCATAAAGATATGCCTCTCTCGGCATGTGGAAATGAAAAGCTGTATCAAAAACAGCTACTTGAGGAATATTTGGAGCATACCCACATGCCACTTCTATCCCCTCAATATTTGCAGGATTATGTAAAGGCGCAAGAGGAATAAGAGCTTTTATCTTTTTAAGAACCTCATCATCTACAATAGTTGGCATGTGGAACTCATCCCCACCATGAACAACCCTATGCCCTATTGCATCTAAAGATGAAAAATCTATATCTAAACTTTCTAAGACTTCGTGATGAGTTTTAAACTTAGAATTTTTCTCTCCAATATTTTCTATTAAATTAGAATAAATAAGCTCTTTTGTATCCATATCAAAAAGTTTAAATTTCAAAGATGAACTTCCAGAATTAATAACTGCTATTTTCATTTAATACACCCTGCTTGTATAGCTGTTATAGCAATAGTATTTACAATATCAGAAACTAAACATCCACGACTTAAATCATTTATAGGCTTATTTAAACCCTGGAGAATTGGACCTATAGCGATAGCTTCACTTGAACGCTGAACAGCCTTGTAGGTATTGTTTCCAGTATTAAGATCAGGAAAAATAAAAACATTTGCTTCTCCTGCAACTTTTGAATTTGGCAGTTTTGTTTGAGCAACTTTTTTATTTATAGCTGCATCATACTGAATAGGTCCCTCTACAAGAAGATTTGACTCTCTTTGTTTTACTATTTGAGTAGCTTCTCTAACCTTATCAACATCCACACCAGTTCCACTCTCACCAGTAGAATAAGAGAGCATCGCAACCTTAGGTTCAATCCCAAAAGCTTTAGCAGTATTTGCTGAAGATATAGCTATCTGGGCTAAAGAATCTGCATCTGGATCTTGATTTATTGCACAATCTCCATAAACTAAAACTTTTGTTTTTAAACACATAAAAAAGACACTTGATACTATAGAAATATCTGGCAAAGTTTTAATTATTTGAAGTGCTGGACGAATTGTATCTCCCGTTGAGTGTATTGCACCACTAACCATCCCATCAGCATAACCTAAATGCACCATCATTGTTGCAAAATAATTTATATGAATCATCGCATCCTCTGCACCTTCATAAGCTAAACCTTTTAACTTTCTCAACTCATAAAAAGCATCAACAAACTCTTTCATAAGTTCTGAGTTACAGTGGTCGATAATGGTAGCATCACTTAAATCAAGTCCTAGTCTCATATAATTTTCTCGTAATTCATCCTCATTACCAAGTAAAATAATATCAGCAACACCTCTACGAAGAACAATTTCTGCTGCTCTTAAAATACGCTCATCACTACTCTCAGGAAGAACTATCTTCTTTTTATTTGAATGTGCCATATCAAAAAGTTTATACTCAAACATCATTGGTGTCATCACACTGCTTTGATTTTGAGATGTAACCATTTTTTCTATCTCTGCTATATTCACATTTTCATTGAATAATCCTAAAGCAAGTGCTATTTTTCTTTCACTGCTTACTCTTAGTCTTGATTGAACTTTTACCAAACTTCTTGCAGTTTGATAGGTATCTGTAGGAACTGATAAAACTGGTACGCTAAAACTATCGAGTCCTACCATTAAATTTTTCATATTTGGATGAACGGTCATATTGTAGGGAAAAATAATTCCTGATATATTTGGATAAGAACTAGAATAAAGGGCACCTAAAAGTCCAAGAATTATATCAGAACGATCAGCTGGAACTATAATCAAGTCATCTTTTTCTATATGCTCTAAAAAATTATCTAAAGTAAGAGCAGCAACTTTTACCTGTTTTATAACTCTAGTATGATCCTCTTTCCCCATCATAACAACTGTTACATCAAGAGCATCCATAACATCTTCTATAGTTGGCATATTTAATTCTTCTAACTCTTTAAAAAGGTATGTTGTTAAGCTATAGTTCTTAAGTCTTTTAGCTAACTCATCGTACTTTTTATCATCAAGTCTATTTACAACTGTAGCAAAATGAGTAGCTCCCTCAGATATTATATTTGAATTTTCAATCAAAATATCTTCATATACATCTTGAACTGTAGCATTTTGTGCATTTATAATATTTATGTAAAATGAACCAAAATTTTGAGCAATTTTAAGATTTAAATCATAACTAATTGTAGAGGTCAAAAATGAACGACGAATACCCTCACAAAGAACAAAATCATACTCATTTTCAAGCTTTTTGAACTTTGTAATAAGTTGATTTATAAGTTCTTTAGTCCTATTTGTTGCTATCATACTCTCAACATATTCTATATCAAAACCATAAGTATCTTCATAAGGCATATCTAAATCATACCTCTGTAAAATAAAACTTATATCACCATCTCTAATATCTTTTGAGTATATAATAGGACGAAAAAATGCAACACGATGAAGATTTCTTTTTAAAATTTCCATCATTCCCATAGATACAAAAAGAGTTCCTGCATTTTTCTCTTGTGCCGATATAAACAGCGATTTTATTTTCATAATTAAGTACCTCTTTCTAAATAATTAAAGATATGTTAGTATATCAAAAAAAGTTGGATTTTATGAAAATAGATAGATCAGCATTAAGCCCTGAAGAACTTATGAAAAGTAGATATGATGCTTTTGTAAGACAAGATTGGAGCTATTTAGTTAAAACTTCAACTAATCAAACTTTAGAAGAGTTAAGTGGTGCAAGTGATATAAAATGGCTAAAATTAAATATTATAAATTCTTATGACAATATTGTAGAATTTAAGGCTTATTATAAAGAAAATAACAAAACTGATGTTTTGCATGAAAAAAGCACATTTATACAAGAAAATGGCATGTGGAAATACCAAGATGGAGAGTTATATAACTCAAAAATTGAGAGAAATGAACCCTGCCCTTGTGGAAGTGGTAAAAAATTCAAAAGATGTTGTGCTTAGTAAAGTACACTTTCGCACATGCCAACATTAGCATAATCTTTTAAATACTCTTTCATTATCTCATCATACTTTACTATATCATAAGCTTTATCCGTTATAAAATCAAAAACTCTTAAATGCCTTTTATCTTTTAAAGTTGTTTGAATAGCTACACCAGCATAAGTTATCAAACTACCCTTGTCAAAAATTCCAATCATCTGATAATCCATATATTTCATATCATATATTAAATCTTCAAACTTATCGTATGTTAAATCAACTCTAAGCTGTGAAACTAAGTTATAGGCTATATCCAATTCTTTTAAATCTAATTCTCTTATTTGCATAAATACCATTATAATACATTTAGTATAAATTAGTTATAATCGCGAAAATTTAAAAAGAGAAATAATAATGGTAAGAGTACAAAACCTAATAATGAGATATGGAAATAGAGTTCTATTTCAAGATATAAACCTAAAACTAGACCGTCATAAAAGATACGGTCTTATCGGTGCAAATGGTGCTGGTAAAACAACTTTTTTAAAAATCCTTTCTGGTGAGATTAACGAGTATGAGGGTGATGTTGTAATCCCAAAAGCGAACAAAGTTGGTGTTCTTGGACAAAATCAATTTGCATTTGAAAATTTCACAATTACCGATGCAGTTCTTTATGGTAACAAAAGACTTTATGATGCGATTAAAGAAAAAGAAGAGCTTTATGCAACTGGTGATTTTGAAGATGATGCAGTAAACAATCGTCTTGCAGATTTAGAAGTTATCTGTGTTGAAGAGGATCCAACTTATGAGTACGATGTAAACATCGGAAAAATTCTTGCAAATGTTGGTATCCCTGTTGAAGAGCACAATCAATTAATGTCAACACTTGACTCTGCTGATAAATTCAAAGTTTTACTTGCACAAGTTTTATATCCAAAACCAGATGTATTATTTCTTGATGAGCCTACGAATAATCAAGATATAGAAACTATCTCATGGTTAGAAAATGAACTTAAAAGACATCAGGGTACTTTAGTTGTTATCTCTCACGATAGACACTTCCTAAATGCTGTAGTTACAAATATTTTAGATGTTGATTACCAAAAAATTCGTGAATTTAC
>JAGGWE010000058.1 GCA_021157665.1 Sulfurimonas sp. | reverse complement strand
TTAAATCAATAGCTCCACTTCTAGCAATAGTTTCAACTATATCAAGAGCTTGTTCACCATAATCAGGTTGAGATACGAGTAAATTCTCAACATCAACACCAAGATTTTTAGCATAAACAACATCAAGGGCATGTTCTGCATCTATAAATGCACATACTCCACCTGCTTTTTGACATTCTGCTGTTATTTGAAGTGCTAAAGTTGTTTTACCTGAACTCTCAGGTCCATAAATCTCTACAACACGACCCTGTGGAATTCCACCAATACCTAGTGCTAAGTCAAGCCCTATAGAACCTGTACTTATTGATTTCATTGGTTCAATATCTTTATCGCCAAGACGCATCAATGCACCTTTACCGAATGCTTTATCTATCTGCTTCATCGCTAAGTCTAATGCTTTTTGTTTATTTGCGTCCATCTGTGGCTCACTTATTTTAAATTTTGAGTAATTATATGCAGTTTTTGAAACTATCTTAAAAAATATGACAATTTGACATATTTTTAGATAAATTCTTTTTTATATTTGGATTTTATCCTTATTTAGTTAAAATCTACTTATGAAAAAAACATTAATCGCACACTCCCCTGACGCCGACGATATTTTTATGTACTATGCCATTAAATTTGGTTGGGTAGATATGAAAAATACTCTTTTTGATAACATCGCTAAAGATATTCAAACCTTAAATGAGGACGCACTTAACGGTGTTTATGACATAGTAGCAATTAGTTTTGCACTTTACCCACATATAAAAAATGAATATGCACTACTTAGAACTGCTGTAAGTTTTGGTGAAGGTTATGGTCCTAAAGTTATCAAGAAAAAAGGTGCAAAACTAAAAAGAAATTTTAAAGTTGCCCTTAGTGGTGAGCATACTACAAATGCGATGCTATTTCGCATAAAATTTCCTGATGCACGAATAACTTATATGAACTTTTTAGAGATTGAACAAGCTGTTTTAGATGGTAAAGTTGATGCTGGTGTTTTAATCCATGAATCAATTTTAACTTATGATGATGCTCTTGAAGTTGAAATTGAGCTGTGGGATATTTGGCAAGAATTAGCAGGTAAAGAGTTACCTCTTCCTCTTGGTGGTATGGCTATTCGTCGTTCACTTCCACTAAATAAAGCAATAGACTATGAGAGAACTCTTACGAAAGCTGTAAAAGTTGCAAGAGATCATAAAGATAGACTTTCTAAGATGTTAATAGAGAGAGATTTAGTTAGAATTGACGCTTCTACGCTTGATAAATACCTAGAACTTTATGCAAACGATGAGTCAATCACTCTTAGTGAGATTCAATATAAAGCGATAGATAAACTCTTTGAAATTGGTTATAAAAATGGCTTTTATGATACTCCCGTTAAGATAGAAGATTATCTTATACCTACTGAATATGAAGAGATTAGGAACTCATAAATAATGGAAGAGAAACTAATAGGACTTGGTGTCGAGACTTTTAAAATGGCTCTACTACTTGCACTTCCTGCTCTTTTAACAGGTATGTTTTTAGGTCTTGCTGTTTCTATCTTTCAAGCTACAACACAGATTAATGAGATGACACTTTCATTTATTCCTAAGATTCTTGGTGTTGTTATTGTTATTGTTCTTACTATGCCTTGGATGTTAAACTCTATGACAGATTTTGCTACAAATATACTTAACATGATTCCAAACTTTATAGAGTAATAAACAGTTATAATGACTACAAAACTTATAGACTTTTCAAAATACTCCTCCATAAAAATTGGTAAAAAGATAGAGGTTTCTATCTTAGAAACATGCGATGATTTTGATAAAAAATACTTTCTTTTAGGCTCTTGTAACAACACTCTCATTGGAAATAATCCACCTCCGCTTATGATTTTAAGCAAAAAATATGTTTACATAAAAATAGAAAATAATCTTTTAAAAATTGCTGGAGCAACACCATCTGGAAAAATTGCCTCATTTTGTAAAAAACATAATATAGCAAACTTTGAGTTTATCTCTCATCTTCCTGGAACACTTGGTGGTTTAGTAAAAATGAATGCAGGGCTTAAAGAGTTTGAAATTTTTAATGAGCTTGTATCTATCTCCACATGTCAAGGAATACTTGAAAAAAATAAAATCAATTTTGGATATAGATTTACAAATATCAACTCCCCTATTTTAGAAGCTACATTTAACTTGGAATATGGCTTTGACAAAGAAAAAGTTGAAATATTTAAAAAAATGAGAGCAAATCAACCATCAACTCCTAGTGCTGGAAGTTGTTTTAAAAATCCTGAAGGTGATTATGCAGGACGACTTATCGAAGCTGTTGGATTAAAAGGAAAAAAAGTTGGAGAGATGGAGTTTAGCTCACAACACGCAAATTTTCTAGTAAACCATGGTGATGGAACTTTTGATGATGCGATATATCTAATAAATGAAGCTAAAAAAAGAGTTTATGAAAAGTTTAAGATTGAACTTGAGTGTGAGATTGTGATTTTAGATAAAGATTATATCTAGGTACAAACCCTAGATATGAAATAGGAGGAAAATTGATAGCTTACCCAAGGGAGAATCGGTAAGCTATCTTTAAATTTATATGCTTACAGTGCAGCTTTTCTAAAGAAACTGCGCTTAAAGAGCTTGTTTTGCAGCAGCGATAGCTTCTTCGTAGTTAGGTTCAGTTGTAATTTCTGGAACAACTTGTTTATAAGTTACTTTCCCATCTTTACCAATTACAAAAATAACTCTTGCAGTGATACCAGCTAGAGGACCATCAGCTAAAAGAACACCGTAGTTGTTAGCAAAATCTTTGTTTCTGAAATCAGAACAAACTTTTAAGTTTTCAATTCCAGCAGCTCCACACCATCTAGCAGATGCAAAAGGTAAATCCATAGAAACAGTGATAACTTCAACACCCTCTAAAGATGCAGCTTCTGTATTAAATCTTCTTGTTTCAGCATCACAAACACCTGTATCTAAAGATGGTACTGCTACTACTAGTTGAACTTTACCAGTTCCACCAATTTGCTCATCTTGAAGCATTGGATCACAGTTTACTACTGTTGTTACTGGTGCTGTATCACCTACATTAATTTCTGTACCTGCTAAATTACATACGATATCATTTTTAAAAGTTACTGTTGCCATTTTGGCTCCTTGTATTTTGTTTTTAAATTTTTATTTACTTTGTAGTTTCATATTTTGAAACTCAAAGCCAATCACTTTTTCTAGTGACTTGTTAATTGGACGGGGGAATTATATATAAATCGGATAATTTTTGTCTTATTTAAAAAAAAGCCTTATTTTATATAAGTTTTACTTAAGATTAAAGTTGACTTCTTGGTGCTATATCTAAATCTTCTAAAGAACTAAACATATTTTTCTTATACATCTCAACTGCCACTCGCCCTATCATGGCTGCATTATCAGAGCAGTATTTCAACTCACTTAAAAGCAACTCTGCACCATGTGGCTTTAATAATTCTTCTATTTGTCCACGAAGATATATGTTAGCACTTGCTCCACCAACTATGGCAAAAGTTTGAGGCTTAACAGTTTTAAAATACTTCTTTAGCTTCTGAGTTAAGTGTGCAGTTGCGATATGCTCAAATGAAGCAGCTATATCTTTGTAGTCATCTTTAGACTCAGCTTTTTGTATCGCTAAACGAACTGCATTTTTTAAACCACTATATGAAAAAGCGATTAAAGGTGATTGTGAAAGAGGGATAGTAAAGTTATGTTTTTTTCTATCTCCACCTTTTGCCAACTCTTGGATAAGTGGACCACCAGGGTAACCAAGCCCCATCATTTTTGCAACTTTATCAAAACTTTCACCAAAAGAATCATCCATACTTTTAGCAACTGTCTCTATCTCTGTTAAACTTTTCACTTCCATAACTTGAGTATGTCCACCAGAAACCAAAAGAACAGTCAAAGGAAACTGAGTCTCTTTTTCTATAAATAAGGAGTAGATATGCCCAACTAAATGATTTACCCCAATAATAGGAATATCAAGCCCAACAGCGATAGCCTTAGCCATGGTAACACCCTCAACCAAAGTAACAGCCAAACCAGGAGTTGAAGTAACTGCCACTGCTTTTAAGTCTTTAAAGTAAGGCTCACACTCTTCTAAAATCTTTGGAAGTGCTTCTGCATGAAGACGAGCAGCAAGTTCAGGAACAACTCCACCATAAACAGAATGTTCTAATTCCTGAGATATTTTTTTATGAAAAAGAAGTTTGTTTGACACAATCTCTGTTATAGAGATAGCAGAATCATCACATGAGCTTTCTATACTTAAAATCACTAGTTATCCTTTAATATACAGTTTTCAGAGCATGGAAGAGAGATACTGAAACATGTAGTCATATCTTTAAATTCATCTATAAATTCATCCTTTTCTACGAGTTCTAGTTTTCCATTAAAAATCTTATTTATAATCTCTTTTGACATATATAAACCTATACCTACACCCTGCTGTTTATATTTAGTTGTGAAATATGGATTGAAAATCTTTTGAGAAACATCTTTATTTATTCCAACTCCATTATCACAACATAAAATTTGTAAATTTTGCTTATCACAGATAAACTTTAAAACTATTTTTTTATCTTCATTCTCATTAGAAAAAGCATCTTTTGAGTTATTTAAAAGGTTTAACACAACTTGCGAGATTGATGATGAGACCAATATATTAGGACAACTCTTATCCATATCTATCTTCATATCTATGTTCTTACTTAACATCTGCATATCTATAATACTTTTAATCTCTCTAACTATATCATTTATATCTCGAACTTCTGAGTGTGTTCTTTTATCAAAAAAAGAGATAAAATCATTTATAGTCGATGATAGATGCCTAACATTATCCTCAACAATATCAAAACAGCCATCCAAATCTTTTTTATCACTTGTTCTAGCTTTTACTACTGCCAAACCAATTGTATTTAGAGGTTGCTTCCATTGGTGTGAAATATTTGCCATCATCTCACCCATTAGAGCAAAACGAGTCTGCTCATGAAGTATGATATCTTTCTTTTTATTTTTTTCTATCTCTTTATCTAATTCATCTTGAAAATATTTTAAATGTTTTGATAAATTAATTATGATAGCTATTGTTGGTGGTACCATTAAGAATGGGGTGACGATTGACATTACAAAGATAACCTTTGTATACTCAGCACCAAAAAGTGTTGTAAGTGTATAGACTAAAGGGATAGAACTAATAACAACTGCCATAGTTGATATAAAAATGATGAAAATAGGCGAATAAGAAGAAAGCCTATTTATTAACACTTTATGCATACTATCTTTTATCCCCTTGAACAAAAGCTCTAACATCTGAATCTATCTCAAAAACCTCATCAACACTTCTTGGCATGTGGGAATATTTTTCATAGGCTTTTATAATAGTTTTAGATATGTCCATAAAACCTATCTCTTTGTTTATAAACTTTTCTATTGCCACTTCATTTGCAGCATTTATGATTACACCTCTATTTGGGTTTGCGAGTAAATCTTGTTTTATTTCCCAGATTGGGTAGCGAAGTTTATCTATCTCTCTAAACTCTAAACTTCCAACTTTAAGTAAATCCACATGCCCTAAGATATTTTCATCCATCTTTTCATCCAAAGCATAGGCGATTGGAAGTTGCATGTTGGCATGTGCGAAGTGAGCTGTTGTTGAGCCATCTTTAAAATTTATCAATGCATGAATAAGTGATTTTGTCTCAATAACAGCATCATATTCACCCTTTCCAAAAAGCCATCTAGCTTCTAAGAGTTCAAATATTTTATTTACCATCGTTGCTGAATCTATTGTGATTTTTTGACCCATGCTCCAGTTTGGATGTTTTTGAGTATCTGCTAAAGTTGCATTTTTAAGTTTAGCTAAATCCCAATCTCTAAATGCTCCACCACTTGCTGTAATTATCATTTTACTTACAGGTCTATTTTGCATTAAGTACCAGAGCCCAAAATGTTCAGAGTCTATTGGTTGAATTTTAGAGGTATCTATGAAGTTTCCACATGCCACAAGAGATTCTTTATTTGCCAAAGCTAATTTTTTCCCACATGCCAGACTCGTTAAAGTTGGGCGAAGTCCTAAAAAGCCTACAAGTGCATTAACAACTAATTCACTTGCAGAATCTTCTATAACTTTAAGTATATTTTCTTGTCCTGCATATACGGTGCTATGATTTACTTTTGAAATATCTTCTTCATCTGCAACCACAACCACTTTTGGCATGTGGACTTTTATCTGTTCATTTAAAAGATTTATATTTTTACCAGCTACTAAAACTTCAATAGGGATATTAAACTTTTTAGCAACTTCAAGTGTATTTACACCGATAGAACCTGTAGAGCCTAAAACTACCAAACTATACAAGTCCTCTTAAAAGAACCAACATCACAATAGCACCAAAAAGATAGCCATCTATTCTATCAAGAATACCACCATGTCCAGGAAGGATATTTCCACTATCTTTTACTCCAGCAGTTCTTTTTAGTGAACTCTCAAACAAGTCACCAAAAATAGAACTGGTTGCTACCATGAAAGAGATTATGAACGAAACACCTAAATCAACGATAGAAAGACCAACAAACATCCCACTAAGCGTTGCAACTAAAATACCACCTGCAACACCCTCCATAGTCTTATTTGGACTTGTCTCACAAAACTGAGTTTTACCTACACTTTTTCCAACAGCATAAGCTCCAACATCTGTCATTGCAACTGTTAAAACTAACCATAACATTGCTATCATTCCATACTCTTGGTACATGGTAAAAAGAAAAAGCATACCTGCCGTTGGGTATATGAAAGGAAAAAAGCTTTTCCACTTTAACTCTGGATTATAAGCAACAGCACTCGCATAAAACACACCAGCTAACACAAACAAATCATCACCATATGGATAAATAAAAGCAAGTAACCAAATACATACCCCATAAATCACTAAACTATTGTTTTTAATATCAAATAAAAGAAGAGCCTCTTTAAAGGCTAAAATATAAACAGCCCCAGCAACAGCCCATGTTAAAAAAAAGTTATCTATAAAGCCGATTGCTAAAGCAACACCGACAAGTGAAAAGCCAGTTATTATTCTCTCTTTATTGTTTTCATATATGCTCATAAAATTTCCTGCTGATTAAGTACTTATTTGTCGTAATAAAGGGTAATTATATCAAGTTTAGGTTTAAACTTTAATATCGAGTCTATGCAAAGGTTCTATATCTTCCTCTTGCTCATCCTCTTTTTTTTTATTTCTCTGTGTATCTCTATCAGACTCATCTCTTTGATGATCACGGTCAGGATCAACTTCATGATTTTCTTCAGCTGGACGAACCTCTAAAACCTTTTCATCTTTTTCATTTGCTAAAGCCTGAGCCATCACATTTTGAAGATCAAAACGGTTATTTTGATTACCATGCAAAGAAGACACTGTTGCTGTTTGTTGATTTACATAAATCGCATTTCCAATAGGTCCAATTGCCACAATAAACTCCTTTTATCTCGTATCAATCTCAATAGTTTTATATTTATTATAAAGCACATTCGCTCCATGCTGAATAGTTACTTCTCTTCTAGGAGTATAATCGACCAAATACCTATCTTTTTCAAACATTGTAAAATCTACACACAATCTTGCAGCACTCTCGATAATATGAAGAGGTAAATTTTGCTTATCAGTTCCTATAATTACATGACAAGAAGGTCTATCTTTCATATGAATCCAAATATCTCTTGCTCTTGCATTTTTTAAAACTGAAATATTTCCTTTTTCATTTTTACCAAGTGAAACTTTATACCCCTCTATCAAAAAAGTTTCTATAGAATCATCTCTTTTTATCTTTTTACTTTGCTCTTTTTTTGGAAATAGTAAACTTATTTTTGAAGATTCTGTAGCCTCAGCAACTGTATTTATAAAAAGTTTTATATGCTCTATTTTAGATTCTAAAGAAGATTTTTCTATATGAAGATTTTTAGCTTTTTGTTTGGCTTTTTTACTTTTTGTAAAGAGTGCATTTGAGATTTGTGAAACACTGGCATAATGCTTACCTAAATCTATCTCAACATCAGTTCCATCATAATCTTTTATCTTTATAAGCATCTCATAAGGCTTTATCTTATGCATATTTGATAAAACTAAATTTCCATGATGTTGCGATATTTCAGCCTCTTTTTTTAAACTCTCTTCATCATCCAAAGAGTTATAAAGTTTTTGAAGTTTTTTTAGCTTTTTATTTAAAAAAGAGATTTTTTGTTTTTTTAAAGATGAGAGTTTTTGCTCTTGCTCTTTTTCATAGTTTGCATAAAGAAAAGCTTCGACATCATCAAGTGGGTATTCTTTAGCCTTAAATGGTGCAGGTGGGACATCTAAAAGTTTTTGCCCAACTCTAACCTCACGAAAAGATGAAAATAAGTCCACATGCCGAAGAGCTTCAAGAACAATATTTTGCTCATCTAAGATAATAACATTTGTATATTTTCCAGTAAACTCAAACTGCAGATATGTTGTCTCTTGTTTATAAGCCGAAGCGATAGAGGTTTTAAACCTTACTATTTTATCCCCATTTAAAAGTTCAACACTTAAAATCTCTGCTCGATTAAATCTTTTAGCTAAAACAACATCAAAAGGGGCATTATAAACTTTAGAACGGGAAAATGATTTGCATCTGAACATACTTGAATTTGAGCGTTGCATATTAAAATACAACTCATCATTTTTATCGAATGCAACTTTTATAATTGTATCAGTCACTCTATAGATAGCAGAGATTTTATTAAAGTTTTGAAGATAAGTTACTATCTGTTTTAAATGTGATAATTTCATAAGAGTATTTTAGCAAATATAAAACAACTCTAAGCCAAAAAGTACGGCTTATAGTAAAATAGACTTAGGTTTACCAACATGATAACCTTGAGCATAATCAATACCACACTTTTTTACCAACTCGTAAATCTCTTCATTTTCTACATATTCCGCTATGGTTTTTATATTTAATGTTTTTGCTAAATTTACAATAGCCATAGTAACAGTTCTATTTTTTTCATTATCTTTTAGACCTCTTATAAAAAGACCATCTATTTTTATATAATCTAACTTAAGATTTAAAAGCCTACTAAAATTTGAATTTTCTACACCAAAATCATCTATCGATATTTTAAAACCTAAATCACTCAAAGCATTAAGTTGATTAGTGATTTTACAATTATATTTTAAAATGGTAATATTTTCTAAAACTTCTAAAGATACCCTTTCTGGTTCAATATTATATGTTTTTACTTTTTCACTTAAAAAATTTATTAAAAAATCTTCAAGTAAATCTCTCTCTGTTATATTTATAGAGAACATATAATCATTATGAGAAAAAAATTCAAAACTTTGATTTATGATACTTTTAGTTACTGAACTAATCAAACCCAATCTCTCAGCTTGTGGGATAAAATACTCTGGTTCAATAATCTCACCATCTAAAAATCCCCTAGCTAACACTTCATACTTATAAACTTCATTTTTAGCTATATTTTTAATAGGCTGAAAATATGGTTTGATTTTATCATTTAAAATAAGTTCTCTAGCTTTTTTAAGCCAAATAACAGCATCTTTCTCGTGCTTATAGTCTATATTTAACTCATCATATATCTCAAAATGCCTACTTCCAAACTCTTTTGATTTATCTAGTGCATATTCACATTGAATAACTGTATCGTGTACGGCGTCAGCTAACCTAGAAACTCCTATATTAAATGTCATAGGAAGTTCTATATCATCAATAGAAATATATTTTATATCAAAAAATGAAACTATCTGCTTACAAAATTCAATCATCTCATCTGATGCCATATTTTTAATAAGTATCACAAACCTATCTGATTCTGTTTTATAAAGCTTTGAGTTTTTTGTAATATGGTACTGTAAAGTTTCTGCTGTTTTTATAATGATTTGATTTGCAAAATCTTTACCATATTCTTTATTTATAACAGCAAAATGAGACATATCAAGGAGTAGCATGTAGTCATAATTAATTTTATCTAAATCTGAATGTAACATCATTGAGTTTGGTAAATCTGTATAATATTCATGGATACATCTATAGTTCAACTCATTAGTTTTTTTCTTTATAGTTTCTTCTAAATTATTTTGATACTCTATAAGTGAATTTCGAGTTTCAATCTGCTTAACAACTTTAATAATAAATGTAAAAAGCTGCTTCATCTCTATCGGTTTTAGTAAATATCCATCAATTCCCAATCTAATACCTGCTAAAAAGTTTTCAACTTCACGATAAGCAGAAACAAGCAAAATAGGGATATAAATATCTTTTGCTCTTATCTTTTCACTAAGTTTAAATCCATTCATTTTAGGCATATCAATATCTATAATTATCAAATCATATTTTGAGGCTAAATACATATCATAAGCCTCTCGACCATCTAAAGCTACATCAACATTTTCAAAAACTGAATCTAAAAAAAGATTCGTAGATTCTCTACCAAACAAATCATCTTCAACATATAAAACTCTTAAATCTTTTGCAGATTCCTTAAGTCTCTCTATTTTAAGTTTATCCAAAACATAACCCTAATTTATAAATCATATTATCCATTTTATCTCACATAACTACTGTTTAACCTTATAGTCGTTATAATTTCAAAAAATTAAAAACAGAGAGTTCTATGCCTAAAGGTTTTGGTAAAAATTATTTTACATTAGCAGCGATTCAAGCATATATATCTATGCAAAAAATCATAGCTCTTTACTCATCTGCTTTAACACTTAGTGGAAAACCACTTACTTTACAAATCAACTCCCCACCTTCAACTTAATCTTTACACTGACAAAAATAAAAAACTATAATACAAAGATTAAGGTCAATCATGCAAACAAAAATACAATTATCACTAATATCAGTTGCTTTAATAAGCTCACTTCATGCTCAAGATGTAACACTTGATGAGATAACAATAACAAGTGCCACGAAAACACAACAATCCATAAAAGATGTAACAGCAAATGTATCAGTTATCACAAGTGAAGAGATACAGGAGAAACACTATGCTACGGTTACCCAAGCGTTAAATAGTATCGCTGGTGTTAACTACACAAGTTACGGTGGGATAGGAAGTGCAACTTCAATTAACTTGCGAGGTGCAGGTAATAATAGAACACTAATTCTTATAGACGGTGTTAGATACCAAGACCCATCAAGTATAAGTGGTGCGAATATTGCCCATTTAATGATTGAGGATATAGAGCAAATAGAGGTTATTAAAGGTGCTCAAAGTGGTATCTGGGGTGCTGATGCAAGTGCAGGTGTTATCAATATTATCACAAAATCAGCTCAGGAAGGAACTCACACTAGTGTAAATCTTGAAGCTGGTAGTTTTAATACTAAAAAATATGGAGTATCCGTTTCTCATAAAACTTCAAAATTTGATGTAAAACTAAGTGCAAATAAAATCACAAGTGATGGTTTTAGTACTCAAGCCCCAAGAGGAGAAAATTTAGATGATTTTGAAGATGATGCTTATGAAAATCTAACTATAAATTTACAGGCAAACTATAACATAACAGACAATGCAAAAATCAGTGCTAATATAACAGCTATAGAGGCTCTAAAAGAATATGATAGTTTTGGAGATGCTGATGATACAGATATGAAAAGTGATATTTCAAACAGACTTTATTCTCTAGCTTATCTTCAAACATATAAAAACCATAATTTTACAGCTAAAATAGAGAGAAGTGAATTTTCAAGAGATGAGATAGGAACTACTGCTCAGTGGGGATATGAATTTGTAAAAGAGTTTGAAGGGAAACATACAAACATAGAACTTAGTGATACTATAAAATACAATGAAAATGATTTTGTGATAGTTGGACTTGGAACAAGCAGTGATGAAGTAGATTATATAATGACTGATAAATCTAAAAAAAATAAGAAAAATAAAAATAATTTTATTTACCTAACAAACTCAAACACTTTTGATAAGCTGATTTTTACTCAAAGTATCAGATATGATGATTATGATAATTTTGATAGTAAAGCCACTGGAAAATTAGGAGTTAAATATAATCTAAATGAAGATGCTTTTGTAAGTGCAAATGCTGGACTTGCTTACAATGTTCCAAATATAGTTCAAGAGTTAAATCCTTGGGGTGGGGCAAATGAAGATTTAAATCCAGAAGATACTGAGAGTTATGATATCTCTCTTGGATATAAAAACTTTAAAGCTACATATTTTCATAACAAAGTTACAGACTTAATAGACTGGTACGACCCTGATGGTTGGGGAGGAAACCCTGCAATTTATAAAAATCTTGATGGTGAAACTACCTTAAAAGGTTATGAGTTTGAATATTTTCAAAATCTAACAGAACAAATTTTAGTATCTCTTAACTACTCTATACTTAGTGCTAAAGATAAAGATGGAGAGAGTTTAGCTAACAGACCCCAAAGAACGATGAAAGTTAGTTTAGATTATTATCCTATTTATTCTTTACATCTTGGTGCGTATGGTGAATATATCGGTGCAAGATATTCTCAAGCTAATGATAAAGGTGAACAAACAGGAAGATATACTCTTATAAATTTTGTAGCAAACTATGATATAAATAAAAACTTTTCTACATATGCTAAGATAGATAATCTTTTTAATAAATACTACCAAGTTCTAAATGGTTATGCAACTGCTCCTCGTAGTATCTATGTTGGTATCAACGCTAAATTTTAAGGAATAAATACACAATATGAAAACAATTATATTAATACTTTTTTCAATTCTTGTGTTAAATGCTAACGAGAGAATTATCTCTCTTAGCCCCTCAATCACAGAGATAATCTTTGCTCTTGATAAGGGGGATAAGATAGTAGCTACTAGCAGTTATTCTCTTTATCCTCAAAAAGCTAAAGAACTACCAATTATCGGTGGATATGAAAATCCTCATTTGGAAAAAATCTTATCTTATTCGCCAACCTTAGTTGTTGGACAAACTTTCAACCAAAGCACTTTAGACAAACTAAAACTCTTCAATATAAAAATATTAACACTAAATCTAAAAACTATAGAAAATATTAAAAAATCGATAACTTTACTGGCAGATAAAATAAACTCACTTCAAGCCAAACAACTAACAAACGCAATAACAGATGCAATAACAAATGCACCAAAAAATCAAAACCCACATGCCGTAATGATAGTATATGGACTCAGAGAAGATTTAACAAAATCAACCTACATCGCTGGACATAATATTTTCTTTGAAGATATTATCATGGCATGTGGAAACACAAATGCTTACACAGAAATTTCAATAGCACAACCAGTTCTAAGTTATGAGAACATCATTGCCATAAACCCAGATCAAATCATAATCCTACACTCACATGCCACAGAAAGTGAAGTTAATGTTAAAAAAGCCCTTCAAAATTGGTATGATTTACCAACAAATGCCTCAAAAAATGGCAAAATTTCAATAGTAGATGAAAACTACCTTCATATCCCATCTAATCGTGTGGCACTCACGATTCAAAGGCTTTGTCGGGAGATGAAATTTGATTGAATTAAAAAGCTTGGCATGTGGATTTAATGAGAAAGTGATACTTCAAAACATCAATCTAAATATTGAAAATCATCTTAGTATTTTAGGTGCGAATGGAAGTGGGAAATCTACTTTAGCTAAGGCTATTTGTAGTTTAATAGAGTTTGATGGGGAAGTATTTATCGACTCTGTAAATACAAAAGAACTCTCTTTGATAGACAAGGCTAAAACTCTCTCTTACATACCTGCAAAGTTAGAGATATATGATTCATTTATCACAGTTGATGAGTTTGTACTTTTAGGGCGATTTCCTTATAAAAAAAGCTACTTTGACTACTCCGAAAAAGATAAAAAAATAGCTTCAAATACCTTGGAATTTTTAAAAATCTCTCATCTAAAAAATAACATAGTAAGTTCACTTAGTTCAGGGGAACAGCAGTTAGTTTTAATCGCTCAAGCCTTAGCACAACAAAGTAAAATCATCATCTTTGATGAACCAACTGCCAACCTTGACCCTCACAACTCTAAGATAATCGCAGAGCATATAAAAGGCTTAAAAGAGTATCATCAAATCATCTTGATAACTCACGATTTACACCTCGCTTCTTATGTGAATAACCCTGTTGTTTTCATAAAAGATAAAACTACTACCCTTTATGAAAACAACTTTTTTAATGATGATAATTTAGAAGAGTTATATAATGTAAAATTTAACTCTTTGGTGGCTCAGTATGATTAGAGTTGGCATGTGGAGTTTATTGCTCGTTATCTTAATTTTATCGCCATTCATTGGTGCAGTTACTCTTGATATTTCTGAAATTTTCAAGCCTGATTCACTAGCTTATAAAATCTTTTTTGATTTGCGAATCCCTAGAGTTTTATTTGCTTTTTTTGCTGGTGTGATTTTAGCTCTTAGTGGGCTTTTGTTTCAAACTCTCTTTAGAAATGCTTTGATGACACCTTATACTTTAGGAATCTCTAGTGGAGCAGTTTTAGGAGCAGGAATCGCCATAAAACTTGGACTTGGTGCTATTGCTTTTGGCATAGGTGCTATCTCTATCTTTGGCTTTTTTGGAGCAATGCTAACTGTATTTCTACTTATCTATCTTTCACAATTTTTAAAAAGTTCTCAACATGAATCTTTACTACTTTTAGGTATAGCACTCTCACTTTTTTACACCTCTGCTTTGATGATAATCTTCTATCTTGGCGATGCGATGCAAAATGATATGCTTATCCGTTTTACTATGGGAAGTCTATCGGTAATTGGTTGGCAAAACCCTATTTTACTTGGGATTATCTCTTTTATTTTATTTTTAAGTGTATATATTTATAGGTTTGAGCTTCAACTTTTAAGCATTTCAGAGAGTCAAGCTACACTAAAAGGAATTGACACAAAAAAGGTAACCTTGCTTTTATTAATGGTGTCTTCTCTTGGAATAGGAACACTTGTAAGCATCAGTGGACCTATCGGTTTTGTGGGGCTTATTGTTCCTCATATCGTGGCAAAAATCCACCCTACAACGGTAAATAAACGAATTATAAAAACGGCTCTTTTTGGTGGATTTTTCTTAGTATTTTGCGATACAATCACAAGGGGATTATCAACTCAAAGTGAACTCCCTATCGGGATAATAACTGCCCTAATCGGTGGACCATTTTTTATATATCTTATAATCACAAAGGCTAAAAGATGACATTTTCAGATGATGATACACAAAAACTACTTGAGATTATGAAGGCTCGTCGTGATGTTCGAGGAAATAGATTTATAAGCAAAGAGATAGAAGATGAAAAATTAAAAATGATTTTAGAAGCTGGAATCTCTGCTCCCTCTGTTGGCTACTCTCAACCTTGGAAATTTATTATAATTCAAGATGAAAATATAAAAGAAAATATCCTAAAAAACTTTGAAGATGAAAACAACAAAGCAAAAGAGATTTTTAAAGATAAAGAGATTTATACTAAACTAAAACTTGAAGGAATTAAAGAAGCACCGATAAATATCGCTGTTCTTTATGAGCCACAAGAGAAACATGTACTTGGTATGACAAGCATGAAAAAGATGGGTGAGTATAGTGTTGTATGTGCCATTCAAAACATGTGGCTGATGTCTAGGGCTTTAAATATTGGGCTTGGTTGGGTTAGTATTTTAGATGAAAAAAAAGTTTTAAAAGAGTTAAAAGCTGATAAAAACTCACAACTAATTGCTTATCTTTGCCTTGGTTATGTTGATAAATTTTACCAAGAGAGTGAACTTAAAACTATCGGTTGGAAAGATGAGAAAAAACTAAAAGATGTGGTGGAATATTTATGAGTTAGAGTTTAAGATTATCGTGAGATGAAGTTTTAAATGTTAAAATACTATATAAAATTCCAATAAAGATAAAATAATATGTTTGAACAAACTTTTAAAAATATAGATGATATTCTTCATAAAGATGCAGGATGTGGTAGTGAACTTGACTATGTGGAGCAGACCTCTTGGGTTCTGTTTTTAAAGTATCTTGATGATTTAGAAAAAGACAAACAAACTGCTAGTGAACTTAGTGGTGAAACATATACAAAAATTATAGATATAAAATACTCTTGGAGTTCATGGGCAGTTCCAAAACTGGGAGATGGCTCTATCGACCATGATGCTTTAACTGGCGATGATTTGAGTGAATTTGTAAACTCTGAACTTTTCCCATACTTCAAAAAATTTAAAGCGGATGCACAGAGTCCTAATACTATCGAGTATAAAATAGGCGAAATATTTAGCGAACTTAAAAACAGAATTCACAGTGGTTATAATTTAAGAGAGATTTTAAATCTTGTTGATGAGATGAGATTTCGTACACATGTAGAGAAACATGAGATGAGCCATCTTTATGAGAGCAAAATCAAAAACATGGGAAATGCAGGGCGAAATGGTGGGGAGTATTATACTCCACGACCTCTAATCAGAACTATAGTAAAAACAGTAAATCCAAAAATTGGCAATACTATTTATGATGGAGCAGTAGGTTCAGCAGGATTTTTAGTTGAGGCTTACGACTACTTAAAACAAAGCAAAAAACTATCAAGCAATGAGATTATAAGACTACAAAAAAACACTTTTTATGGAAAAGAGAAAAAGTCATTAGCATACATCATCGGAACTATGAACATGATTTTACATGGAGTTGAAGCTCCAAATATCATCCACACAAACACACTAGCCGAAAATCTTTCAGACATACAAGAAAAAGACAGGTACGACATAGTTTTAGCAAATCCCCCTTTTGGTGGGAAAGAGAGAGCAGAAGTTCAACAAAACTTCCCTATAAAAACAGGCGAAACTGCTTCACTATTTTTACAACACTTCATCAAGATTTTAAAAGCTGGAGGAAAAGCAGGAGTTGTTATAAAAAACACATTTTTAAGCAACACTGACAATGCCTCGATAGCTTTAAGAAAAGAGTTACTTTCCTCTTGTAATCTTCACACTGTTTTAGATTTACCAGCAGGTACTTTTACAGGTGCAGGAGTTAAAACTGTTGTTCTGTTTTTTGACAAAGGAAAAAGCACTAAAAAAGTGTGGTTTTATCAGCTTAACTTAGATAGAAATTTAGGCAAAACAAACCCTTTAAGTGAAAAAGATTTAGCTGAGTTTGTTGAGTTACAAAAAACAAAAGCTGAGAGTGAAAATTCTTGGAGTTTAAACCTAAAAGATATCGACATAGCAACTTACGATTTAAGTGCAAAAAATCCAAACACTCCAGAGGAACCCCCACTTAGAGAACCTAGTGAGATTTTAAAAGCTATGGCAGAGTTGGATAGAGAGAGCCAAGAGGTGTTAAAAGTCATCAAAGGCTTGATATGAATACAGAACAAAACATAATCATCTACAACACAGCAGATGGTAAAGCATCGGTATCACTTTTTGCTAAAGATGGTTTAGTTTGGATGAATCAAAATCAGATAGCCCAACTTTTTGCCACCTCTAAACAAAACATTGGACAACATGTCTCAAGTATCCTAAAAGAGGGAGAATTAGAAGAGAATTCAGTTGTAAAGAATTACTTTACA
>JAGGWE010000146.1 GCA_021157665.1 Sulfurimonas sp. | reverse complement strand
CTTGGGAGTTGATACTCTATTTTATCTCTAACACTTTTATATCTACAAAATGCTTCAGCCTCAAGTGCATTAACATCAACAGGAAAACTTCTTGGCATATGAGTTTTAGCACTAATATTTCTATAAAGATACTCCCCATCTTCTAAAATCCAAAAAGTAGGGTATTTAGCTTGAGTTATATCTAAAAACTTTAAACCCTCCTCACTCCAAAACTCTCTCTTTTCATATCCACCAGATTTTACAAACTCCATATACTCAGCATTTGAAACTAAATATTTTGAAGTTTTAAACTCCTCTACCTTTTGAGAAAAACTACCATATTCATTATCCCAGCCATAGTATTTATCATCATACTTTTTACCTAAACTTACTTGGCACCCCAAGAGTATTTCCTCGCTATCGCTCACAGCACATGTGGGAATAGTTACTAACTCATTTTGAGGTGCTTCACTAAACTCTTCACAAACTTTAAACTCTTTAACTTTTTTGATAAACTCCAAAGGCATTTGACGGTGCAAGACTGATGATGTCTCTATATGAATTCTCTCATGCTCAATTCCCATAAGAATAATCCACATCTCACTATCCCATGAGATAGGTAAAATTAAAGGTAATTCATCAATAAGTTTTAAAATCAACTCTTTTACTTTTTGACGATAAACTCTAGTATCACGAACACTTGGCCATTTATAATTTTTTGAATCAACATCATCCCAACTCATCTCATCAACACCAACCGCAAAAATTGACTCAAATTCTGGATTTATTCTATTTTCAATTATCTTCATATTTATAAATTTATTTATAAAAAAAGTTGCAGTATGTCCAAAATAAAATATCATTGGATGACGAGTTGCTTCACTTTTTTTATAAAAAACACTATCATCTTTTAAAACTTCAAATATTTTCTCAAAAAGTTCATAGGTATTTAAAAAGTAATCTTTTATTTCTTGTCGTTTTTGCTCAACATCATTACCATAAAGTGTAGGGGGATAAGCACTTAGTTTATTCAAAAATCACCTCTTAATCTGATATAATTATTATATGAAAATTATTCAAAGTAAACTATTAAACAACTTTACAAACCTAATTCATGGCATTACAACTACAAAAATGGGTAATTTAGCTTTTCATATAAATGATAATCCTCAGAATGTGAATATAAAGCATGAAAACTTGGCATGTGCAATGAATTATAAAAAAAAATCACTAATCCACATGAAACAGATTCACTCTTGCGATGTGCATATAGTAAATAATGACGATAATTTCCAAAGTCCAAGAAGTTGTGATGCACTTGTAACAAACAAAAGAAATACTCCACTTATGGTAATGGTAGCTGATTGTAGCCCAATACTTTTTTATGATAAAAAAGAGAAAATAATAGCTGTCGCACATGCTGGACGACAAGGTGCTTTTAAAAATATCGTTAAAAACATTATAAAGAGTATGGTAGGCAAGTTTAATTCAAAAACAGAAAACATCTATGTAAGTATCGGTGCTAGTATAGGAGTGTGTTGTTATGAAGTTGGTGAAGAGATTTACGAGGAAGCAAAAAATTTAGGGCTTGAATACTCTTTAGAAAAACGAAATAGTAACTACTACCTTGATATATCTAAAATATTAAAAAAACAACTCTTGGCAAGTGGGATTAAAGAGAAAAATATTGAAATCTCAAATGAATGTACTTGTTGTAAAAATAACAAATACTACTCATATAGAGCAAATCCAAAAACAGGAAGATTTGCTGGGGTAATTATGTTAAAGTGACTCTTTCACTTTAGCAGCTAATTGAGAAGGTAAAAGCCCTAAAGACTCTTCAACAAGCTTAGTATTTCCATGTGTGATAAACTCATCTTCATACTCAAAACTTGTTAGTTCAATATCTAAAATTTTCTCTTTTGCTAAAAATTCTAAAATTGCACTTCCTACTCCACCAGCTTTTGAACTATCTGAAAATACAAACCATTTTTTGTGTTTAGTTGCCAAATTTTTAAGCATATTTTCATCTAATGGTTTTACAAATCGTAAATCTAAAATACTTATATCTTCTTCTAAAAATTTAGCACTCTCATAAGCACGACCTACTCCATTCCCATAACCAATAAATAAAATATCACTATCAGTGGAATGAAGCAGTTGAGATTTTGCTAATTCAAAAGGTATAGATTCTATCAAATCTGTTTCTTTAAATGAACCTCTTGGATAACGCAAAGAACAAGGATGCTGATACTCAGAAGCAAAAGCCATCGCCTGATGAAAACTTTTCTCATCTCTTGGAGCAAATAGAGTCATATTTGGTATTGCTCTTAAAAAAGATATATCAAAAACACCTTGATGAGTCTCACCATCTTCACCAACAATTCCAGCACGATCAAGTGCAAATACAACTGGTAAATCCATTATACAAGTATCATGAATAACTTGATCATACCCTCGTTGAAGAAAAGTTGAGTAGAGTGTACAAAAAGGTTTAAAACCCTCTTTTGCTAAAGCAGACATTGAAGTAACTGCATGTTGTTCGGCAATCGCAACATCCCAAAATCTATCAGGATACATCTCCATAAGTTCACTTAATCCTGTTCCACTTGGCATTGCAGCAGTTGCACCAACTATTTTTTCATTATTTTTTGCCAAGTGCATCAGAGCCTCAGTAAAAATTTGTGTGGCACTTTTAAAAGAAGATTTTTTTAGACTATGTCCGTCACTCAGTTCAAAAGGACCAACACCATGCCATTTTTCCTCTTTACCCTCAGCTATTTCATAACCTTTACCTTTGATAGTTTGACAATGAACTATAACTGGTTTATCAAGAGATTTTGCTAACTCTAAAGTTTCACACAAAGACTTAAGATTATGCCCATCAACAGGACCAATATAATTAATTCCCATCTCTTCAAACATAATTCCAGGAGTGATAAGCTTTAAACCCTCTTCCATTCTTTTTGCAATATAGTGAGCTCCCTCACCAAAATTATCTACAAAACTCTCAGTATGTTTTTTAAACTTCTGATAAAAAGAACCAGCCATAGCCGAACTAAGCATTCTGCTTAAAGCCCCTATCGGTTTTGCGATACTCATCTCATTATCATTTAAAATTATTACCATAGGATATTTTCTATCACCAAGTTCATTTAAAGCCTCATAAACCATACCAGCAGTCATTGAACCATCACCAATCATAACAACTGGAATTCGAGAATCAGTTTCACCTTTTAATGCAATAGCTTTTGCCGCTCCAACTCCAAGAGAGATAGAGGTTGAACTATGTCCAGCTACAAAATAATCATCCTCGCTCTCGCTTGGTTTCGTATATCCACATATCCCATTAAACTGGCGAAGAGTACCAAACTCATCCCATCTATCTGTTAATAGTTTATGGGCATAAGATTGATGTGAAACATCAAAGATAAAAGGATCTTTTTTGGAGTCAAATACCTTATGCATAGCCACAATCAGCTCTGTTGCACCTAGTGTTGAACTTAAATGTCCACCATTTTTACTAACAACTCTTAAAATTTCTTCTCTAATTTCACCACAAAGGGTTTCTAACTCTTCTATTGATTTTGACTTAATATTCATTTATATTTTACTCACTTAAAGCAGCCTGCTTTACTTTTTGAAATCTTTTTGAAATTTGCGAATCTATATTGCCTGCATCACTAATGGCTATCACACCACCCTCACTTACTGCACTATCTGAAACAATTTGTATCTTTTCTAAGATTCCAACATGCTCAGAAATTGCACCATGATCTTTTGGATTTACTCTTAAAGTTATTTTAGATGCACTTTGAAGCTCTTTTATCAACTCATCCCCTAAAACTTTTGCAACATCTTGAGAATTTTGTGAAAGTTCAAGAGCTATAACCTCTTTTGATATATCAATTGCAGCTGAAACAAGCTCTTTTTTTATACTCTCTAGTGCATCACTAAACTCTTTAGCACTATGTTCTAATGTAGTAACAGAGTTTGAAAATTGTGCTAAACCATTAGCTTTATTTTTCTCTTCATCTTCAGAGGCTTTCTTTATTCCAGCCTCTACACCAGCATTAAAAGACTCATCTTTCACTTTTTCAAGCTCTTGCTTATACTCTTCTTCGTTTGATTCGATTTTCATTTGTAGTTTAATAAAATTTGAAGACATCTCATCTGTTTTTTTCATAAGAGATTCAATTAAAGCATCTTTTGAATTTTTGCTCATCGCACTTGAATCTATATCACTTTCCCTACGATTTGGATTATTATCTTCTGAATACTCCTCTTTTTCTAGTGCGCCATTTTCATTTTCACAATATTGTTCCACTAAAGCAGAAGTAAACGCTGAATCATCATTTTGATTTAAAGAAAGAACTTTAAAGCTATACTTACTAACAGCATGTTTTTGAAGTTTATCGTTTGTTATAACTGTTATCATATCTACTCAATCATCTCTTCAGTTGAACCCATTTGGATTGTTCCAGCTTCAGCAAGCCCATTAACAACCTCAACAATTTTCCTCTGAGCACCTTCAACATCTTTCATTTTAACTGCACCAAGGAACTGCATCTCCTCTTCAAAGGCCTCTCTTGCTCTCTCACTCATTGCAGAGAAGAATTTCTCTTTAAGTTCATCAGGAGAAGATTTTAGTGCTAACATTAATTCAGCTTTATCTACAGCTTTAAGAGTTTCTGTAATCGCATTTTTATCTAAAGAAACCATATCATCAAAAGTAAACATCATCTCTTTAATTTGTGTAGCTAGACCCTCATCAACTTGCTCGATTGTAGCAAGAGTAGATTTAGAACTTTTAGCACCAAGGCGATTAAAGATATCAGCAACTGCTCTTGTTCCACCAACTTCAACCTTGTATGAAGCAAGAGATTCAAGTTTAGATTCAAGAACTGCTGAAACTCTTTTAATTACAGAAGGTGAAATATCTCCAAGTTTAGCCATTCTCATTGCTACTTCACTTCTAAGTTCATCTGAGAAAAACTGTAGCGTATCTGCTGCTTCTGTTGAATCCATATGAGCTAAAATAAGAGCAATAGTTTGAGGATGCTCATGTGTAATAAAGTCTGAAAGTTGTTGAGGCTTAATTTTTGAAAGATATGCAAAGTTTTGAGTATTTTGCATAGATTTTGTAAGCTTATCTAAAACTTTTTTAGCCTCTTCTGGTCCAAGAGTTCTGTAAAGAAGTTCTCTTGCGTACTCCATACCACCAGTTGTCATAAACTGACCAGATTGAAAAATAGCATGAAATTCTTCTAAAACTGCAGTAGCAATAGCTTTTTCTATTGTTTTACCACCCGCAATATACTTTGAAACTTCCGTTATAGCCTCAACACCCATATTTCCAAAAATTTCAGTTGTATTATCTTCACCTAATTGAAGCAGTAATATAGCAATCTTCTCTGCCATTCCCATCTCATCAAATTTTGCTTGTTGTACTGGAGATAGATTCATTACCTAACCTTTTTTATTTATCACTAGGTGCTACAGCATTTTCGGCTTCTTCACCAAGAAGTGCTTCAAGAAGAGCTGCTATACTTTCAGGTTCATCTTCCACCATTCTTATGACTTTTTCAAGTAAAACATCATGTTTTAACTCATCTTCATTATAACTTTCATTAACACCAAGTTGATCTTCAACTTTTTTACGCATTGCTTGAACTTTTTCGATTAAATCATCATCTTCATCATCACTTATATCTAAAATAGGCTTATCAAGTTCATCCTCATCTTTTGAAACCTCAAGCATTTTAGATGCAAATGGTGTAATAACTTTTTTATATACAATAAGAAGTACAATAAGAACAAATAGATATTTAAATAAACCAGAAAAAGGTGCTAAATATATCTCACCAAAGGCAAGTGCCTGAGAAACTCCATCTGCACCAATATCTGTTTTTTCTCTTTTAAACTGAAGATTTTTTACACTTATTGTATCCCCTCTATCTTTATTAATCCCTATTGACTGACTAACTAAAGAACTTAAGGCTAAAAGGTCTGTTTCATCTAAAGCTTTATACTCTAACTCTTGAGTAGAAGAACCCTCTTCATCAAGTTTATAATTATATTTTCCATCAACCAAAACGGCTGCTGTAATTCTTTTTATTCTAGCAAATTGTGATTTTGTTGTAGATACAGTTTTACCAACTTCATAATTAGTTGTACCAGTATTCTTTTCATATTTTTCAGTTGAGTTGTCACTTTTTAAGCCTTGAACTGGTCCAATATTACTAACTGTTCCAGGAACTCCACCAATCTCAGCTGGTTTAGAACCCTCTTTTTTCTCTTCACTTATTTGTTCACTTCTTACAACATTTTCAGGATCAAATGTTTCTGAGGTAGAGTTTTTTACAGAAAAATCATACTCAATAGTTACCTGAGCAATAACCTTCTCTTTTCCCCCAACAAAAGGAGAAACAATCTGAATAATTTTTCTCTGTCTTCTTTTTTCCTCTTTAGTTTTATAATTTTGTTGAACAATTGAGAGTTCACCCATCTGAGCCATCTCATCTTCATCACCAAGAGTCTCACCATCTCCATTAATCAACATAACATTAGAAGGAGTAAGCTTGGAAACTGCAGATGATACAAGGTTTTTAATCCCTCTTATCTGTCGAGAAGATAAAGTGCTACCCTCATGAAGAGTAATCATAACAGAAGCAGTTGGAGGAACCTCTTTTGATACAAACAGTGTTTCTTTTGAAAGAGCTAAACTTACAGAGGCACTATTAATCGGAGCCAAGCCATTAATAGTTCTTGATAATTCACCTTCTAAAGCACGAAGAAACTTAACATTTTGATCGAAACTCGTAGCACCAAACTCTTGTTCATTAAAAAGTTCAAAACCAACACCACCATCTTTTGGAATACCAAGTGAAGCGATAGCAATTCTCTCTTTATATACAACATCTTTTGGAACTTTTATAACATTATTTGCTAAAAGTTCATAAGGAATTTCATCTTTTTCCAGCTGTTCAACTACTTTTGCAGCATCGCTAGAACTAAGAGAATCAAAAAGCACTTCATATCTATCTTGTGTAGTTTTATTAGCTGTAAAAACAACCATAAAAATTAAAAATGAGACAATCCCAACAATTGCTATAGCAATAATAATTCGCTGCTGCTTAGTTAATTTTACATATAAAACAGAAAGTTGTGAAAAAAGTACTTTAAAATCCATTAATTTCCCGTTTTTATATTATATTAACTCTGCAAATAGTTCAAAAAACTTACTATTTTGCTCATGTGTCCCAACAGTTACTCTTATAGCATTCATCCCATAACCACTTAAGTCTCTAACTATCATCCCTTTTTGAAGGAGTTTAGTAGATATTTCAGATGAATTTTGTTTTTCATTTAAACATAAAGTAACAAAATTTGTAAAACTGTTTATTATATCTATTTTTTGCTGTGAAGCAAATTCTTCATAGCGATTCATCTCATCAAAACTTAAAGAGATTGATCTGTTTACAAATTCTTCATCAGCTAAAGCCACTGATGCTGCTTCTAAAGATAATGTTGTAATGTTAAAAGGTGGTCTTAATTTATATAACTCTTTTATGATTTTCTCATTAGCTACACCATAACCAACTCTCATTCCACCAAGCCCATAAGCTTTTGAAAAAGTACCTAAATAGATAACATTTTCATATCTTTCAACGATTGTTTTTGGCTCAATTTTTTTACTTTTATCTTTAGCTTGTCCATACTCCATATAAGCACCATCAACAACAACTAAAGTATCAGAATCAATTTTGTCTAAAAATTCAAACATATCAGATGAATCTATCGCATCACCAGTTGGATTATTGGGTGTACAAAGAAAAATAATATCTGGATTTTGCTCTTTATAGAGTGTATAAAACTCCTCTAAATCATGGTGTTGTGAAGCTGTACGAATAATATCAGCACCCACATGTTTAGCATATATTTCATACATAGCGAAGGTTACACTATTTATTAAAATCTTAGAGTTAGAATCAGCCTTAGCATGCATTAAAAACTCTATAACCTGATCACTTCCAGAACCAATAATAATATTTTCATCTTTAACTTCAAATCTACTACTAAGAGCATTTTTGAGCTTTGTCATAGAGTCATCAGGATAAAGTGCCATATTTGATACAATCTTTACCACTGCCTCCTGAACTTTAGGTGAACACCCATAAGGGTTTTCATTTGAAGCTAACTTTACAATATCTTTTGGCTCAATTCCAAACTCTCTTACAACCAACTCAATCGGTTTTCCAGTTTCATATGTTTTAATGTTTTCTAATTTTTTGTTAAATGTCATCATCTATTTTTTAATCCTCGCCCTTTACATAACTTCCAAGCCATGTTACTTCACCACCATGTTTTGCTAAAACTCTTTGAATTGATTCATCATCGATGTGACCAAAGAAATCTATATAAAACCAGTAACCAAAGCCACTTTTATCTTTTGATGGACGAGATTCAATTTTTGATAAATTTATATTTTCATTATCAAAATCTTGTAAAAAATGGACAAGTGAACCTGGCTCTCCAGCATCATGAAGCTTCACTAATATAGAAGTTTTATCATGCTCACTCACACCATTTTTAAAATCACTTAAAATTATAAAACGAGTTGAACTATCGTGTTCATCTTCTATATTTTCAAACATTGTTGGGATACTGTATAGTTTTGCTGCGATGTGTGAGCAGATTGCTGCGGCATGTGAATCTTCTGCTGCTAAAATCGCTGCTTTTGCTGTTGATTCAACTGGAATTTGTTCAATATTTACTAAACCATGCTCAGCTAAAAATTCTCTACACTGTCCAAAACCTTTATCTTTTGAATAAATCTTAGTAATATCTTCAAGTTTTACAGCTTTTGTAGCAAATGACATATGAATAGGCATATAAAGTTCAGCAACAATTTTCACACTAGATTTAGCAAGTAAATCAAGTGTTTCACCAACAATTCCATCACGAGAATTTTCAATCGGAACAACACCAAACTTAGCTCTTTTAGCCTCTAATGTTTTAAAAACAGAGTGGATAGAGCCAACTGAAAGATAATCACTCATAGCACCAAAACGGCTTTCAGCAGCTTGATGAGTAAAACTTCCTTCAGGTCCAAGATATGCTATTCTCTCAGGTAATTCAAGATTTCTTGAAACTGCAAAAATTTCTAAAAATATAGCTTCGATAGCACTCTGATTTAAGAGTCCATCATTATCCAAACTTAGTTTTACAAGTCTTTGGATTATATCTTTTTCTCTCTCAGGTCTATAAATCGCACCACCATCATTATGTTTAATCTCACCAACTCTCTGGACAACTTTCATTCTTTTGTTAAGAAGTTCTAACATCTCATTATCAAGGCTATCAATCGCTACTCTACAATCATCTAAGGTTTTCATAATTTCTCCAATATCTCTTGCATATCTACATATACTAAGTCTGGTTTTAACTCTTCTTTTAAAAACGGAACTATCTCTTGCTCAGTTTTATACTTCCCACTTGTCACAAAAATAGTTTT
>JAGGWE010000158.1 GCA_021157665.1 Sulfurimonas sp. | reverse complement strand
TATATTGAATACAATAACGAATATCAATTAAAAAGGAAAAATATATGTCAAATATTCCAAGTGAAGCAGTTAAAGTAGAGGTTGAAGGTTCAACAGTAGATTTTTTTGAGTTAGCAAAAGATGGTGTAAGTGATTACTATTTCGATACTTCTGCAGAGGGTCCTCCACATCCAATGGTTAATGCAATGTGTGGTTTAAAACTTATTAAAAATACAAGTGGTTCTTTATATATGATTAACCATAAAGCTCCTGGTGGACTTTTTGATAAACTTGGTGCTGATGTTAAGCATGTTACTGAAAATATTGATGGTGGTTTAGTTAGAGTTGTTTTTACAAGTATTAATGCTAATGAAGATTCAGATTTAAATCAAGCATCTTGTAACGGTTAATAGTTTAATTTATGTCGTCAATTTCGCAAGATTTTGCACCACCATTTAAATTAATAGCTCCCTTTTTTATTTTAGGGAGTTTTTTTTATCTTATATCATCACTTTATATATTCTCATTTAATATAGAAGATTTAACATTTTTAAATCCTGAAGTTTTAGGGTTTGTACATCTTTTTTTACTTAGTTTTGTAATGATGACAATTTTTGGTGCGATGGCTCAGTTAGTACCAGTTGTTCTTGAAGTAGGACATTTTGGAGTGGAACTTTTTTATGCCATTTGGCCGTTACTACTTATAGGTAGTGTTTTGATGGTTTTTGGATTTTTGTTTTCTCCAGCACTTTTACCTTACGGTGGGGTAATAGTTTTAGTCTCGATGATGATTTTTGTTATGGAAATATTTATGACAATTTTTAAGGTTGAGAAGTTAAATTTAGTTATGACTAGTGTTCTTATCTCAAACACATTTTTGTTTTTTGGAATTATTTTTGGATTACTTATCGCTTTAGCTTATGCTGGAACAATAGATCTAGATATAACTTCACTTCTTCGTGGGCATGTGTATTTAGTTGTTGCTGGATATATTATTATAACTATCATGGGTTTGTCAGTTGTATTAGTCCCGATGTTTACACTTTCTCATGGATTTTCAATGAGACCATTAGAGATAGCTATAGGTTTAATGACAACAGGCGTTGTTCTTGTTGTAATATCTTCAATATTTAACATAATGATTTTAGAATATTTAGGGTATTTTTTATCTGCTATTTCATTGGGATTTTATTTTTATCTTATATATATAATTTATGATACAAGACCTAGAAAAGAGAATGATGTTTATGCAATCTCATTAATGTTTTCATATATTGCTATGTTAGTATCAATTGTATTAGGTGTATTATATTTTATCATGGGAAGTGAAGAGTTGTTGTTGGCATGTGGCTGGGTACTAATTTATGGATTTTTTGCCTTTTTAATAACAGGGCATATTTATAAAATTGTTCCATTTCTTGTATGGTTTGAAAGATTTTCACCATTAGTTGGAAAACAAAAAGTTCCAATGTTAGCAGATATGGTTCCATATAAAAGTTCACAAGCTCAGTTTATATTTTCAGCACTTGGTGTAGTCATTGTAACAATCGCAATCTTAACAAAAAGTGATATGTTAATAGGAGCAGGCGCTTCGTTTTTAGTAGTTGGTGCAGTAGCATTCATTAGAAGTTTATTTTATATGATAAACTTCGAGTAAATAAAATAAGGAAATTTTTATGGTTTATACAAAAGAAGAGATTTTTTCAGCAATCTCAACAGTAATTGATCCAGAAGTTGGATTTAATCTTGTTGAAATGGGTTTGATTTATGATGCTGAATGTGATGATGAGGGTAATGTGAAAGTTACTATGACTCTTTCAACTAAAGCTTGTCCACTTCATCAGATGATAGTTTCTTGGGTAAAAGAAGCTGTTGAAAAGATGCCAGATGTTAAAGAGGCTGAAGTTGAGATTGTTTGGGAGCCAGTTTGGAATATTTCAATGGCTGATGATAATGTTAAAAAAGCACTTGGTGCCTAAGTAAGAGCCCTCTTACTTTAGAACTTTATCATCTCTCTCTTTCTATTTTTAAAGGTTGCACACTCTGTGTAACCTATCTCTCTAGCCATTTTCACAATCTCTTTTTCAAACATACTAACTTGCTCTTTGGCATGTGCATCCGAGCCAAAAGTTATGGGGATATTTAGTTTATATGCCTCTTGTAAAAGTTCTTTTGATGGGTATGGTTCTGCTATTGGTTTTCTAATTCCTGCCATATTTATCTCTATTACCATATCTGCTTTTTTTATTGCTAAAAGTGCATTTTTTGCAATTTCAAGGATACTTTTTTTAGGCATAAATTTAAAAACTTTTATTAAATCAAGATGACCAACAATATCAAATAATTCACTTTGAGCCATTTTCTCAATATTATCAAAATATTTTTGCCAAATTTCATCTAAATTTTGCTCTTCATATCGTCCTATAAATTCTGGATTATCAAAGCCCCATTTATCTATAAAGTGGACTGAACCAATTAGATAATCAACATCAGCATTTAAAACTCTATTATCCATATGCCCTTGGAGATAATCAACTTCATAACCTAAACGAATATCAATTTTATCTTTATATTTTTCTTTTGCTTCTAAAATAGAGTTTTCATATTCACTCATTTGCTTAAAACTAATACGATATTTTGGGTCAAAATCCATTGGAGCATGTTCTGAAAAACCAAATATTTTAGTACCTTTTTTTATCGCTTGGGAGATATATTCGTCTATGGTACCTTCTGCGTGATTACACATTGTAGTGTGGTTGTGGAGGTCAACAATCATTATTTTCTCACTATTTTATATATTTATGCTATTATAGTGATAATAAATAAATTAAGCTAATTTTAGTGATGGAGAAGTTTGTATGACTCAAGAAGAATTAGATGCTTTGATGGCAGGGGCTGATGATATTGACGAATTAGAAGATGTAGCTGGTGAAGAAATTTCTGAAGTGGAAAATGAGCTAGAAGTTGCTAATGATGATGAAGTTGAAGAAGTAGATGATATGCTTCCTATTGGATATAATGATGACACAGCACATCAATGGCCACTTCCTGCTACTGATGAAAATAAAATGGTTCATCAGCTTGATGATGTTACAAAAGAGAGTGAAGAGAAAGCTACTGAAATCTTTGATATTATCGAAGTGATTAGTAATGATTTGATGGAGAAAGAGGAGAATTTATCTGCTGTTATTGAAGTGCTTACTTCAAATATAGAACTCTTTACAACTCTAAGTACAAAATTTCCTGAAGTTGAAGCTTTTAAAACTCAACTAGAAAAAAATGAAGATGCACTGACTCAAACAAATGAAACTGTTGAGATTTTACAAAATAGTGGTGATTCTATTATGAGTGTTATGGATATAATGCAGTATCAAGATATTCATCGTCAAAAAATTGAAAGAGTTATTAATGTTATGAGAGCATTATCTAAATATATGAACACTCTTTTTGAGGGTAAAATAGATGATGATAAAAGAGTTTCCTCTGCTACACATATTGCTGGTGATACTCATAATGATGTAGCATCTACTGATGATATTGAAGCACTTTTAGCTCAGTTTGGAAACTAATGAAAAAAGTTGAGTTGCTTTCTCCTGCAGGAACTTTAGAAAAACTAAAAATTGCTTTTGATTTTGGTGCGGATGCTGTTTATGCTGGTGTTTCTCACTTTTCTCTTCGTATTCGTTCTGGAAAAGAATTTTCGATGGAAGAGTTTGGTGAAGGTGTAGAATATGCACATGAGCGAGGTAAAAAAGTTTATGCAACTATAAATGGTTTTCCATTTAATTCTCAGTTAAACTTACTAAAAAAACATATTTTAGCGATGGCTGAGTTAAAACCAGATGCTTTTATTGTAGCAACTCCTGGTGTTTTAAAACTTTGTCATGACTTAGCTCCCCACATGCCATTACATCTATCAACTCAGGCAAATGTTATGAATGTTTTAGATGCTCAGATTTATCATGAGATGGGAGCAACTCGTATTATTACAGCTAGAGAAATATCTTTAAAAGATTTAGTTGCCATAAAAAAAGAGCTTCCAGATTTAGAACTTGAAGTTTTTGTTCATGGTTCAATGTGTTTTGCATACTCTGGACGATGTCTTATCTCAACTCTTCAAAGTGGTAGAGTTCCAAATCGTGGATCTTGTGCAAATGATTGTAGATTTGAGTATGAGATGTATGCAGCAAATCCAGAAACTGGAACTCTTTTTAGACTTGAAGAAGAAGCTGGAGTTGGAACTTACATAATGAATGCGAAAGATTTAAATCTTGCTTCACATATGAAAGAGATTTTAGATAGTGGTGTAGTTGATTCTGTAAAAATAGAGGGGCGAACTAAAACAGCTTACTATGCTGCTACAACGGCTAAAGCTTATAGAATGGCAATTGATGATTATTATGATGATAAGTTTGAAGATGAAAAATATCAATACGAACTTCAATCTCTTCAAAATCGAGGATACACTGATGCTTATCTTGTTTCTCGTCCGTTTGAGAAACATGATACGCAGAGTTTAGATTTTACTATGCAACTTGGAACTCATCAGGTTAGTGGAGTTGTTGGTGAAGATGGAAAATATTTTTTATGTAAGTATAAAACTCTTCCAAACGATGAATTAGAAGTTGTTTATCCTCTTGGCTCAAAAGTAGAGATAGTAGATAATGAAATCGGTTCAACTTATGAGAGAGATGGAAGATTTTATCTAAAATTAAAACAACTTCTTACTCAAAAAGGAAAGGTTTTAGAATCAGTTCATAGTGGAAATACAAATCCAATAACTCTACCAACCCACATGCCAGCATATACTTTTTTAAGAGTACCTGCGAATGAAGATATGGGAACAGCGCCAAAAAAATAAAAAATAATGTATAATTTTAAAAATAAAATATAGGAAAATAAATGAAATTTGTATCAATAGTAATGGGTTCTAAAAGTGATTATGAGGTTATGAAATCGTGTTCAGATACATTTGAGGCTTTTGGAGTTAATTATGAGATGATTATCTCTTCTGCCCACCGTTCACCTGAAAGAACTGCAACATATATTGCTGAAGCTGAGGCTAAAGGTGCTCAAGTTTTTATTGCTGCTGCTGGTATGGCTGCTCATTTAGCTGGTGTACTTTCATCTAAAACAGTTAAGCCAATTATCGGTGTACCAATGTCAGCTTCTGCACTTTCTGGAATTGATGCTTTACTATCTACTGTTCAAATGCCAGCTGGAATGCCAGTTGCTACTGTTGCTATAGGTAAAGCTGGTGCGATTAACTCTGCATATCTTGCAATGCAAATACTTGCACTTGGTAATGAAGAGTTATCAGTAAAGCTAAAAGAAGATAGAATTGCTAAGGCTAAAAAAGTTGAGATGGACTCTTCTGAGATAGAGACTATTATTAGCTTATAATATAAAAATATAAATTTAAGGAATATATTGTGGAATGGATGAGTGACGAAGCTTATTGTGAATTAACTGGTTTAACTATGTCGTCTATTGATGATTTAGTTAAAAATGAGAAACTTACAGTTTTAGTTCAAGATGGTATTCGTATGATAAATCCATCTTATGGAGCAACAACTACTGTTATCCCTCAAAAACTTCAAGAATTATCAGAGAAAAATACTCAAGAACTGGTAGTTCAACCTGAATTTATAGAAAAAACTATAGGTACTATCATAAATCTTCATGAAAAAGTTCTTGATGCAAAAGATGAAACACTTGATGCGGTTAGAGTTGAAAATGATTTTTTAAAAGATGCTTTAAACTCACTTCAAGAACTTTATGATGAAGATAGAAAAACAATTCATACACTTCAAGAGCAACTAAAACTATCTCAACAAGAGGTAGAGTTTATGAGAAGAAAATACAAGCTTATGTGGAACAAAGCGATTGATGAGCATACAAAATAGATGAAGATTGATGAGGTTTGTGTTTCTTGTATAATTAACCAAAGTGTAAAAGTTGCTAATGCTATAAATGCTTCAGCTGAATTGTCTGAGGAACTTACATCAACTGTTGAGTTAATGAGTAAAGATTTTTCAAGAGAAGAAACTCCCCCAGAAATAGCTTCATTTGTTTATGAAAAAATGGCTAAGATTGCAAATAAAAAAGATTTGTATGATGAAGTAAAAGAACTCTCAACTCAAAAAGCACTTTCATTTGTTCCTATTTTAAAAACTAAACTTTCCACATCTCAAGATAAACTTTTAACTGCTACAAAAATTGCAGTAGCTGGGAATGTTATAGATTTAGCTGCAGCAGTTGAATTTGACTTAGAAGAGGAGTTAGAAAAAATCTTTCATACAGATTTTGCTCATAACGATTTTGATAAACTAAAAAGTGAACTCGCACATGCCAAGAGAGTTGTAATCTTGGGTGATAATGTTGGTGAACATATTTTTGATTATATGTTTGTTGAAGTTTTAAAAGAGTTATATCCATATGCCGAGTATTCTTACTTTGTTAGGGGAAATCCTATCATTAATGATGTTACTATGGATGAGGCTCTTGCTTGTGGCTTTGATAAATTATGTGATTTGGTAGATAGTGGAGTTAATACCCCAGGATTTGCATATTCAAGAGCAAATCCACATGCTAAGAACTTGTTTGATGAGGCTGATTTAGTTATAAGTAAAGGGATGGGAAATTATGAGTGTTTAAGTCCATCTCATAGAGATAAAATATGTTTCTTGCTTAAAGTTAAATGTGAAGTTGTAGCTTTATCTTTAAATAAAGAGATAGGCGATATAGTTTGTAAAATGATATAATACACTTCATAAAGATTAAAAAATATAAATAAAATTAAGGTAAATAAAATATGATAACTTTTAGTGAAATGCTACTAAAACTACAAGAATTTTGGATGAAACAAGGGTGTAATATAGTTCAACCTTACGATATTCCATCTGGAGCAGGAACTTTTCATCCTGCAACTTTTCTTCGCTCACTTGATTCTACTCCATGGGCTACAGCTTATGTAGCACCATCTCGCCGTCCAACTGATGGAAGATATGGGGAAAATCCAAATCGCTTGGGAAGTTACTATCAGTTTCAAGCACTCATAAAACCATCTCCTGATAATATTCAAGAACTTTACTTAAAATCTTTAGAGTATCTTGGACTGGATGTTTCACAACATGATATTCGTTTTGTGGAAGATAACTGGGAATCTCCAACACTTGGTGCATGGGGACTTGGTTGGGAAGTTTGGTTAAATGGTATGGAAGTTACTCAGTTTACTTACTTTCAGCAAGTTGGAGGGATAGAGTGTAACCCAGTTGCAGTTGAGATAACTTATGGAACTGAAAGACTTGCGATGTACCTTCAAGGTGTTGATAATATTTTTGATATTGTTTGGGGTGAAAATGAACATGGAAAAACTTTTTATAGAGATGTTCATAAAGAGAGTGAAATACAGTTTTCAAAATACAACTTTGAAGTAGCAGATACTGATATGCTTTTTACAGATTTTAATGCAAAATGTGAAGAGTGTTTAAAAACTTTAGATGCAGGGCTTCCACTACCTGCATATGATTTATGTATGATGGCTTCAAATACTTTTAATGTATTAGATGCAAGAAAAGCTATCTCTCAAACAGAACGACAAAATTATATGCTTAAAATCCGTGAACTTTCAAAAGGTTGTGCCGAGTTATATAAAGCACAAGAAAAAGATAGATTAGAGAGAGTAAAAGTATAAATTCACTTAAAAATATGGCATAGTGTCATATTTTTGAATAACTTCTATAAATTTCACTAAAATTGGACTATCAGTTGGCGATTATGTTTGATAGTTCATATTGTGAGGAGTAAGGTGGGACAGGGTTAGCCTTTAATAAAGGATTTAGCAATGCGAACCATCATCGTAATTGTAATAATCTTGATTCTATTAGAATTAAGACTCTATTAAAAAGCTTTTAGAGAGTTCGTCGCTCTCTAATTGTCCCAACTGATAAAATTATAACATATTTTTTAACAATTAAAATAGGAAAAATCTTGAATGAAACTCTCATAGGTCAAATTGATAAAATTCTTTTTGAAGATGAGGGCTTTTTTATCGCTGTTTTAAAAACTGGTGAGAAGGTAAGTGGAACTTATTTTGAGAGTGAAGTTAAAGATATTAAAGGCTCTGCCATTACCCTTTCTGGCATGTGGGAAGAGCATAAAAAGTATGGTAAAACTTT
>JAGGWE010000175.1 GCA_021157665.1 Sulfurimonas sp. | reverse complement strand
TTGATTTAAAGTTAACAAATAAAACTACACAAGAGGTATTTAATCTTCATTGGGATGGAGAGATGAAACTATCTATTGATACTATTATGGATTTAAGTATTGCTTTGGGTGTTGCTATTTTATTTATTTACTTTATGATGGTTGTGTATTATAAAAACTTCTCTATTGCAGGGGCTATTGTACTTGCTAGTTTTATATCTGTTGCAGGTGTTATTTATGCACATTGGATATTTGATATGTTTACACCATCTACTTTTTATCTAACAGGAACTTCACTGATTGGATTTATTGCTTTAATTGGTATAAATTCACGAAATTCACTTTTAATTGTTGATTTTGTTCAACAGCTAATAGAAGAGAAACATCTAAGTGTACAAAGAGCAATAGCTGTTTCTGTACAAACAAGAGCAAAACCAATTTTATTAACTGTATTAGCAATAATATTTGCTAGTGCATTACTAGCTACTGATCCTGTATTTGGTGGATTGGGTGTTGCTCTTATTGGTGGGACATTGGCAGCTTATTTGGTATCTTTGTTTATTGTGCCAATTATGATTTATAAACCTATGAACAAGTTATATTTAAAGGATACAAAAAATGTATAAAATAGCAATAAATCGACCCATAACAACACTTATGTATGCACTTACTTTAGTGGTGTTTGGTCTTCTTTTTTGCTTTGATGTACGCAAGATAGGGAAATTGTTTTGATGAATAAAAACATATATTACTTAGGAATGGTTAGTTTTTTTACAGATTTTGCATCCGCTATGATAACACCTGTGTTACCAATATTTATCGTTTATATTTTAAATGATGGGGTTGATAAACTAGGAGTTGTAATAGCAAGTGCTACTTTTGTTTCTTATATTTTTAGAATACTTTTTGGATATTTAAGTGATAAATTTCAAATCAGAAAACCTTTTTTAATCGTAGGATATTTTATATCTGCAATTTCTAAACCACTTTTAGCATTTTCAAGCACATATCAAAGTGTAGCACTTTTAAGATCAGTTGAGAGGATGGGAAAAGCTGTAAGAAGTGCTTCAAAAGATTCACTTATATCTACTTATTCAAAAAAGAATGAGAGTGGAAAAACTTTTGGATTTCATAAGATGATGGATATAGCAGGGGAACTTTGTGGTGCAGTAGCAGTTTTTGGTATCTTCTATTTTTATGGCAGTGATGAAGATATACTTCGTAATATCTTTTTATTAACTCTCATCCCTGGAATTATTGGAGTTTTGATAGTCTCTTTTTTTGTACAAGATGATACTGTAAAATCAAAAGATAAAAAATACAAATTTGCAAAAGATGATTTCAGACTTTTTCCAACTCTATTTATATATTTTTGTTTTATCTTTTTTATGATGGGCGATTCATTTTTTATTATTGTTGCAAAAGAGGCTGGTTATCTTATATCGTTTATACCAATATTTATAATAGTTTTAACACTTACCCAAACCCTTACAAGCTATTATTTTGGAGTGATGAGTGATAAAAAAGGTAGTCAAAATGTTTTAAGATTTGCTTATGTTTTTGGTATATTCTCAATCATTGCTATAAAACTTAGTTTTATATGGTTTGGATTTATATTTTTAGGTATATTTACAGTAGCTTCATTAAATGCTATAAGAAGTTATATATCTGTAAATGCCATAAATAAAGCTTCAATTTATGGGATATTTTATGGAGGAATTGCGATATTTAGTTCACTTGGGGCATTAATCTTTGGATATATTTGGCAGAACTTTGGACAAAGTGGTGCTTTGATATTTTCACTGCTTGGAACAGTTTTTGTATATTTATTATCAATCATTTTCAAAAATAAAATATCTAAAGAGGGTTAAAGTTATGTTAAAAAGAATGTATCAGAATTATCTATTTAAATATCCAAAAATAATTATATTTATAATAATAATTTTTACGGTATTGATGGCTGTTTTTGCATTAAGATTAGAGATAGATGCAAGTTCAGAAACATTGTTGCTAAAAGGGGATAAGGATCTTGAATTTTTAAGAGAGGTGTCCAAGCAGTTTGAAACATCTGATTTCTTAGTAGTAACTTATAGTGTAGAAGATGATCTGTTAAGTGATGCAAATATTCAGAATATTGAAAATCTAACTCAAAAAATAGATTCATTGGAGGTAGTAGAATCTATAAATACAATTTTAAATGTTCCACTTTTAGAATCTTCAACTAAGCCTCTTAAAGAGTTATTAAAAGATATACCAACACTTAAATCAAAATATGTAGATAAAAAGTTGGCTAAAAAAGAGTTTCTAAACGGGGCTATATATAAGCAAAATCTTGTAAGTGATGATTTTAAAACAACAGCAATATCTATAAATTTAAAACGAGATGAAAAATATTTTTCTTTAATAAAAAATAGAGATAGTTTTATAAAGCTAAAAAATAAAAGAAATCTTACTGATATGGAGATAAAAGAGTTTGAAAATGCAAAAATAAAACTTAAACAATATAGAGATATATCAAGAGAGCACACACATCTAAACATAGTAAAAATTAGAAAGATAATAAATCAATTTGAACAAAATCATCAAAATATAAAACTTCATTTAGGTGGAGTGGATATGATAGCTGATGATATGATAGAGTTTGTAAAGTATGATGTAAAAACTTTTGGGATGATGATAGTTGGACTGCTCATAATAATTTTATATATCTTGTTTAGAGAATTAAAATGGATATTTACACCACTTTTTATATGTACTGTTTCGATTATTATTACAAGTGGTTTCTTAGGTCTATTTGGCTGGGAGATAACTGTGGTATCATCAAACTTTATCTCGCTTCAACTTATTATGAATCTCTCCTTAGTTGTTCATTTAATTATTAAGTATAAAGAGCTAAGTAGGAAAAATAAAAACTTAGAACAAAAAGATTTAATTCTAAATACTATGTTATCTATGTCAAAGCCATCATTTTTTGTTGTAATTACTACTGTAGCAGGATTTAGTTCTCTTGTTTTTAGTAATATTTTACCTGTGATAAATTTTGGATGGATGATGAGTATGGGTGTTGTTATATCTTTGGTTACAACTTTTCTTTTATTTCCAATTGTATTGCTATTTTTCACTAGAAATACAGCTGGAAAAACAGAGAAAAAAGATATACCATTTACCTCTAAAGTTGCAAATATAGTATATAGTTATCAAAAAACAATATTAGTAGGGACAATTTTAATAATCATTTTTTCTGTTAGTGGTGCTTTTAAGATTAAAGTTGAAAATAGTTTTATAGATTATTTTAAAAAAGATACATCTATATATCAAGGGATGGAACTACTTGATAAAAAGCTTGGAGGTACAACTCCTCTTGATATAATTTTAACATTTAAAGAAAATAACAATGAAATAGTATCTGTAAAAGTTATAGAAAATGATACAGATGAAGAGTTAGATGAATTTAGTGATGAGTTTGAATCTAATGAAGAGGATAAAGAAAAATATTGGTTTACTGCTTCAAAAATGGAGAAAATAAAAGAGATTCATAATTATCTTGATTCGCTTGAACCTATAGGAAAAGTTTTATCATTGGCAACAGTTGGTGAGATAATAAAAAGTTTAAATGATGGAGATGAAGCAGATAGTTTTATGTTGACACTTTTAAATAAAGAGTTACCAAAAGAATTTAAAAAAATTATATTAACACCTTATGTCAATATAAAAAATAATCAAGCAAGAATTAGTACGAGAATAATAGATTCTTTACCATCTTTAGAACGAAATAAGTTACTAAAAAAGATAGATAAAGATTTAAAGAAGATTATTAATCCAAAATATGCAGAGTTTAGAATCTCTAATCTTTTGGTTATTTATAACAATATGCTTCAGTCACTTTTTAATTCACAAATCAAAACAATTGGGGTGGTGATAGTTATATTATTTATCATATTTTTAATACTTTTCCAAAATTTAAAAATAGCAACTATTGCAATAGTTGCAAATGTGGTACCTGTTGGTGTTGTTTTTGGATTTATGGGATGGATGGGTATATCTTTGGATATGATGACTATTACTATAGCTGCTATTAGTCTTGGAATTGCTGTTGATGATACGATACATTATCTACATAGGTTTAAACAGGAATATAAAGACACTAATGACTATAAAATATCAATGTTCAATACTCATGGAAGTATAGGTGTAGCAATGTTTTATACATCAACAATCATTATGGTAGGTTTTTCAATTTTAGTATTTTCCAATTTTGTACCAACTATACATTTTGGATTGTTGATTACGCTTGCTATGTTTATGGCAATAGCTGCTGACTTATTATTGTTGCCTGTATTGCTTTTGCTATTTGGTATTTAATTGATTAATAAATATGGTGTCCAAAAGATAAATAGATGTTAAAACACAATTTTAACACTTATTTACTATATGATAATTGTTATTAAAAGGAAAAAGAAATTGTTGGTATTGAGAATATTTTAATGGTGTAATTGCACATGTACGAGAAGTAGGAGCAAGAACTGAACAATTTTGGTGTTCAATAAAACATTCAAGATACAACACAAGGAGATACAAAATGTTAAAAGGGTTAAAAAATTATATTGCGATTATATTGGTTGCTGTGCTGGTTGCAGTTTCTGGGTATTTTATCTATATTAAGATAAATGGTAAAGAGTTGCCAGATGGTTTGGTGGCTAGTAGTGGTAGGATTGATGGAGATTTGATTTTAATCAATACAAAATATCCTGCAAGGATAGAAAATATTTTTGTAAAAGAGGGAGATAGAGTTACTGAAAATCAGATAGTAGCTAAACTTCTCTCAAATGAATTTTTAAGTAAATATGAAAGCTTACATGAAGCGATAAACTCTATAAAAGATGAAAAACTATCATTTGAACAAACGATAGAGGCTTCAAAAATGGAGCTAAAACTTTTAGAAAAAACTCTTCCAAATTTAGTAAAGATAAAAGAAGATGATTTAAAAACCATAAAAAAAACCTTGTCTAGTGTGAATCTTAAAATCAAAACTGTAAGTTTTAATTTCCAACAGTCAAAAAGAGAGTACAAAAGATATAAAAAACTTTTTGAAACAAAAGCTATAACATCAGAAAAATTTGAGCTTGTGGATCTGAAATATAAAATTACAAAACAAGAACTTGAATCTGCTAAAGTAGATAAAGAGAAACTTTTAAGCTCCATAAATATTGCTAAAACCTCTTTACAAATTCAAAAAGACAATTTAAAAAAGATAGATATTTTAAAACAAAATATTAGAGCATCACAAACAAAATTAAAATCACTTGGTGCTAAAATAAAACAACTAGAAGCTAATAGAGATGAAGTGCAAGCTATGATAGATGAACTGACTCTAAAATCACCAATAGATGGTTTTGTGATAGAAAAAATAGCAAATATTGGGGAAGTTGTAGGTGCTGGTATGGGTGTTGTAACTCTAAGCGATACAAAATCTTATTATCTTAAACTCTTTATCGATACTATGAATAATGGTAAAATAAAAATAGGAGATAATGCTGTTATATTTTTAGATTCAAATCCAAACAAACCTATAAAAGCAAAAGTGATTCAAATAGCTCAAAAAGCAGAATTTACACCAAAAGATGTAAGTGTTAGAAGTGATAGAATTCAAAGAGTATATGCAGTTCGTTTAAAACCTATCAAATATAATCCTATTTTAAAGCTTGGTATTCCTGCTATTGGAATCATTGGAGTTGATGGAGTAAAATTACCAAACTCATTAGATGAAATTCCTGAGCTTTAAGTATGCTAGAAGTAAAAGATTTAGCTGTATCTCATAAAAAAAAGAGAGCTATAAAAAACTTAAATTTTCAAGTAGATGATGGAGAAATCCTTGGTTTTATTGGAGCAGATGGAGCTGGAAAAAGTTCAGCATTAAATGCTATTGCTGGGGTGATAAAGTTTGATGGTGAGATAACCTACAATGACTTTAGCTATAAATCACCCAAAGAGGCAGAAAAAGTCAAGCTAAATATTGGATATATGCCTCAAGGGATAGGACTTGTCTTGTACAAAACTTTAACTATAAAAGAGCATTTAGATTTTTTTGCAGATATTAGAGATATAAAGATAGATAAAGAATTTGTAGAGTACAAAAAGCATCTTTTATCTATGGCAGGACTTGAAAAGTTTTTAGATAGACGAGCAGGTGATTTGAGTGGTGGTATGATGCAAAAACTATCTCTTGTTTGTACTATGCTTCACCGTCCTAAACTTTTGATTTTAGACGAACCCACTACTGGAGTTGACCCATTAAGTAGGATTGAACTTTGGGAGATTTTACAACAGAGTGCAAAAGAGTTTAATACTATCTCGATAATTAGTACAGCTTACATGGGTGAAGCTTCAAAGATGGATAATATTTTGCTCTTTGATGAGGGTGAGATTATAGCTAGAGGAAGTTCAGAGAAACTTATAGAAGAGACTAAACCTTTTGTTTATGAAAAAACTACAACAGATAAAAAACATATTACTATATCTGACACCACTTACTGCTTGGAAAATTTAGAGATTAGACATCAAGAAGCAACGCTAGAATCACTATTTTTTGTAAATGCTTTAAAAAAAGATAAATTATTACCAAAATTACAAATAGCTATATCTAAAGAGAGTATAGATAAAAATATTGTTGTGATGAAAGCTACTAAAATTACTAAAAAATTTGGTGATTTTTATGCAAACAGAGATGTAGATTGTGAACTAAAAAGTGGTGAGATTCTAGGGCTTTTAGGGGCTAATGGAGCAGGAAAAACTACATTTATAAAAATGCTTTTAGGTTTACTTCCTCTTGATGGTGGAGAGTTGGAACTTTTTAATAAAAAAATCAAAAATAGTGATGATAGAAATGGATTAAAATCTCAAATAGGTTATGTGAGCCAACACTTCGCACTTTATGACGATATGACTGTTAGGGAAAATATGATGTTTTTCGCTTCTATACATAAAATAGAGACAAAAAAAGCTATAAAACTCATAGATAGTTACTCAAAAGAGTTAGGATTTGAAAAATATTTAAATGAGATGCCAAAGAGTCTGCCACTAGGTATCAATCAAAGATTCTCTTTAGCCGTTTCTATTTTACATGAACCAAAAGTTCTGTTTCTTGATGAACCTACAAGTGGAGTTGATGCTATTGCTAGGGCTCAGTTTTGGGAACTTTTAAAAGAGTTGAAAAATAAAAGAGGTATATCTATACTGATTACCACACACTATATGAGTGAAGCTGAATTTTGTGACAGAGTGGTTTTACTCAAAGATGGAGAAAAAATCGCTGACGATAAAGTTAAAAATTTTTATAAAAAATTTCCAGATGCAAAAAGTTTTGAAGAGATTTTCTTGGAGTATTACAAATGAGATTAAGAGTTGTAAAAGCCTATTTTCTAAAAGAGATGATAGAGTTAATAAGAACAAAAATGATAATGATGCCTTATCTTATGCCACTTTTAATTGTAATACTCTTTGGTTACGGTATAAAAATGCAAGTTACAGGGGTAAGAACGCTGATACTTGATAATGACAATTCGCAAATATCAAGAAAAATGATTTTAAAATTTGAACACTCAAAATATTTTACAACAACAGTCAAAAATATGAGTGAAAAAGATGCCCTAAGAGAGATGAAAAAGGCAAATATTGATACTATTATTATCGTTCCATCATCATTTGAAAAAAACTCTCTTAAGGGGGTAAAAACTGAAATAGGTGTATTTATTGATGCTTCTTTCCCCTCCCGTGCAACTACGATGAGTAACTATATTCAAGGTGTTATTTTGGATTTAGCGAGTGATTTTAACATAGATAGTAGTGGAATGATAAATTTAAATACAAGAAATCTTTTCAATCAAGCCCTAAGAGATGAGGAGATGATAATCCCTGGACTTATTGGTATGGTACTCCTTATAAGTCCAGCAATTTTAACAGCACTTATAATAGCAAAAGAGAAAGAGGAGGGAACTATTTTTAACTTTTACTCCTCCTCTGTTTCAAAATTGGAATTTTTAGTTGCAAAACTATCAGCTATCTTTTTTCTTGTTTCGATAAATATTTTTATAGTTTTTTTAGTCTCCTCCTATCTTTTTGATTTGCCATTTCGTGGAAGTTTCTTTCTTTTTTGGCTAGCTAGTGAGCTTTATGTATTTACAGCACTTGGATTTGGACTATTGGTATCCATAATATCATCATCTCAAATTATCGCTATTATTGTTACCCTTATGCTTACTATTATCCCTGCTTTTATGTATTCTGGGATGATTATGCCAATTAGTTCTATGAGTGGGGAAGCTTCTATCACTGCTCATATCTACCCTGTAATGTATTAC
>JAGGWE010000064.1 GCA_021157665.1 Sulfurimonas sp. | reverse complement strand
TGTTTTGTCATTAAATGGAATAACACTAAGTTTATGTTCATCTATTTTATGAAAATAATATATAAGATAAACATGAGAAAATCCATCTAAATCTTTTAAGCCCTCACTAAATTCATCTTTAAACTCAATAGTAGCATAGGTATCTTTTGCCCCTCTTGGTTGAACGGGCATATTTTTTAAATCACAAAAGGGTGATTTTATTGTAGCAATTTGTTGTAAATTAATATTCATCTGTTTTTCCCAAGTTAATTTATAAAATATAGCACTAAGCCACCAACAACTAAAGCTACAAAAACATTGATAAGTTTTAAGTAAATAAAAACTTTAGTTGATACAGCAAGTAGGGGTAAACTTCCATGTCCATCTTGTGATATTGAACTAGCCAATAAAACAGCAAATGGGATAAGTCCCTGAGCATACATCGTTACAAAAACCATATGTGGACCAGACTCTGGAATTATACCAACTGCTGTCGCAATAAGTAAAAGAGTTGTTGTGTTATCTTGAAGCCACCCAGTTATATCAAGATAATGTTCTATGATATGAACAACTAAAAGTGCAGAGAATGTCCATAAAAATATTCTAAGTAGATGTTTTTTTATAACATGTTTAAAAAGATGCTCTTCTAAAAAGTGATCTGGTACAGTTATGATAATAAAAAGTGAGATTATTGAGCCTACAGTAAAAGTGATTTTTTTCCAGTTCCATATCTCACCACCAAGTGCTGATGAAAGAATAGCTAAAAGAAAAACACCAAACATTGTTAGTAAAAAAGCTCTGTGAAATGTCATTTGTTTGAGTTGTTTGAAAATTCCACCTTTATTAAAACAGCTACATTTTTCTTCTTGATGTAATTCAAATTCATGTTGCAGAGCTGTTTGAAAATATCTTTTATCTTTAAAAATAATATCAACTAAAAATGCAACAAAAATAGCAAGAGCAAATAAAATAAGATTCATCCAAATAGCAGTTTGAGGAAACATATTCAGCATAACAAAGGCTTCATCGCCACTCGTTGCTATCATAACAGCAACTAAAGCACCAAAACTAAGCATTTTATGAGAGTATAATGAAACAACAGTAAAAGCACCTAAACAACCAGGAAGTACACCCAAAGTTGCAGCTAAAATATACTGCCCTAAACGACTTTTTTTAAGGTTTTTTTGCCACTCACCTCTTGTTTGTACATTTACATATTCGATAACTAGCATCATCATTAAGACAAAGCTAGTTATCATTATGGAATGTTTAATTACACCAATGATAAGCAATAGTATCCTTTATATATGAACATATGTTCGCATATTACCAAAGATTACCAATCTAAGTCAATTAATATTGACAATATATAAAATATTTGTCATAATTTTGGACATATGTTCATATTTTAAGGAAAAATAGTAAAATGACAAAACAATTTAATAAAACACAAGTGGGTACTATCTCTTTAGCCCACTTAGCCCACGATACTTATTCGTCATTTTTAGCTCCGATTTTACCTCTGTTGATTGAAAAACTTGGAATCTCTTTATATTTAGTTGCATTTTTAGATATTTCTAGAAAATTACCTTCACTTTTGAATCCATTTTTTGGACTCTTAGCTGAGAGAACTGATGCTAGGTATTTTGTAATACTCTCACCTGCTTTAACTGCTCTGGTTATGAGTTTATTAGGACTAGCCCCAACATATGAAATTTTAATTATTTTACTCATAATCTCTGGAATAAGTTCAACTCTATTTCATATCCCATCCCCTGGGATTATTAAAGCATCATCTGGAGATAAAATTGGGATGGGGATGAGTTTATATATGGTTGGTGGTGAACTAGCTAGAACAATCGCTCCACTTATGATTACAGCAGGAATCTCTCTTTGGGGTTTAGAGGGAACTTGGAGACTAATGCCTTTTGGTTTTATCGCGTCACTTATACTTTATTATAGATTTAAAAATTTTAAAATGCAAAAAAAATACACCAAAAAAGCAGAAAAGGGCGATGCTATGGGTGTAATAAAAGAATTCTTGCCTCTTTTTGGTGTGATGGGTGGTTATATGCTTTTTCAATCAGCTATGAAGATGGCAACCACCTTATATTTAGCAGTATATTTAACTCAAAATGATTTTAGTTTGTGGTATGCAAGTATCGCCTTGTCTGTTTTACAGTTTTTTGGTGTTATAGGAACTTTTCTTTCTGGTTCAATATCGGATAAAATAGGAAGACAAAATATGCTTGTTGTTACTTCTACTGCTTCAGCTATGAGTATGACAGCCTTTTTATTTTGTGATTCTATCTATACAATGTTTCCAGTTTTGGCACTTTTAGGGCTTTTTATATTTTCTAGTAGTCCTGTTTTACTTGCAGTTATTCATGAAGTAGATACAAAAATGCCTATCTTCGTAAACAGTTTATATATGAGTATAAACTTTAGTATAAGCTCTATAGTTGTTTTACTAATGGGAATTTATGGTGATTCTATGGGCTTAGATAAAACTTATGAGATAGCAGCCTTTTTAGCATTTTGTGCTATCCCTTTTGCTTTTATGTTAGACAGAGTAAGTAAGGTTAAAATTAATCCCTAGTCTGAACACGAATTGCTTTTTGATTTACCAATGCATCAGCTATTTTTTTTCTAGCTGATTCTACAAGTCTAGAGAAAGTTGTTCTTGATATTTGCATTTTATCTGCACACTCTTGTTGATATAAAGATTCTAAATCTGCTAAACGAATAGCTTCCATCTCATCTTCATAAATAACAATCATCTCAAGTGATTTTCTCTCTACCCCACAAGGTTTAAAACAAACTTCTGTGTGATCAGCATCTATATTTCTATTTTTTCTTCTTCTTCCAATCACATTATTTTCCTAAATATAAATTCTTTTTTCAGATTTTATCGAACATATGTTCAAAAGTCAAGTGTATCAATTTATAAAATCTCTTGACTTTTGAACATATGTTCGTTATAATTCTGCACATATGTTCATATAAACTAATTTTAAAGGATAAATTATGAGAGGAAATACTCAAGGTAGAGGAAATGGAAACGGAAACGGAAATGGTAATGGAAACGGCATGAGAAGAGGTCGTGGCAACGGAAACGGCAATGGCAACGGAAATGGCAATGGTAACGGAATGAGAGATGGTTCTGGAGGTGGAAACAGAAGAATGCAAAATGATCAAGCTTGTAAAAAAGATGGTTCAGGTTTCGGACAAGGACAAGGTCAAGGAAAAGGTCAAAATAGAGATTAATCTTAAGAGGGCATAATTAATTATGCCCTTATTTACTTATTGATGGTGTTTATTATCTCCATCAGGGTCAAATTCACAACATTCACTAATTGTTTTTTGTGGGTATCTTATATATTCATAACCTTGGTGTATTGTGTATATTCCAAAGATAACAACACTTATAGCAGCTAGTCTAATCATTATATTTCTAAACTTACCATTTTTATATAAACCTACAAAAAAGCCTAGACTAAAAAGAGCAGGGATAGTGCTTAATCCAAAGATAAGCATAACTAAAGCCCCATAAGTAGCACTCGCTGTACTTGCAGCTGTTACTGCAAAGAAATAAACTAAACCACAGGGTAGAAGTCCGTTTAACATTCCTAGTATAAAAAAACTCATTAAAGATTTTGTTTTCAGAAGTTCACGAAAAAGTTTTGTGTACCAAGATGAACTAGAAAAAGAGTGTTCTATAAGTGTTAAAAATTTAATTTTTCCAGATAAAGACAATCCAGCTAAAACCATAAAAACACCAGCTAAAATAAGTAAGGAGCCGTTTGCAAGGTTATTAAACATTGCAACACCACCAATAAAACCAAATAAAGCACCTAAAATTGTATAAGTAAATACTCGACCAATAGAGTAAAGTATATGTGCTGTCGCCTGTTTTGGTTTGCTCCAATTATCTTCGATTTTAGTACTGCTATAGGCTATGATAATTCCACCACACATCCCTATACAGTGTCCAAAAGAGCCTAAAAAAGCTATTGTGATAATCGAGACTATATTTATCGCTTCCATTTAAAATCTATGCTGTAACAGCATCTTGTGGGAGTATGTTTTCTGGTGTTCCATCAATATTTACTACATTTAATTCTGGGTGTATTAAAGCTCTTAACTCTTTTTGAACAACCATTTTTGTTGTCATAAGACTCATAGAACAACCTGAACAAGTTCCTACAAGTTCTATGTAAACACTACCATCTTTTACACCAACTAGAGTTATCCCTCCACCATGTGAATTCACATACTGACTAACTTTTGGTATATTACTTTTTACTGCTTCATATATCTCTTCATCCGAAAATGGTATCATAACTAACTATCCTTTTTTAAAATATTGTAAATCTAAAGTGTGTAAAGCCTAGAATTGCTTCCATATCTCTAACAACTTTTTGCATAATCTCACCCTCTCTTGTTCCAGAGAAGAGTCTTGCCATCACATAACCATTCATCAAGCCTATTATAACTTGACCATTACTTGTTTCATATACAGATATACTAAGAGGCATTTTTGCTGCCATAAACTTACTTTCATCTGCCATTAACATTTCGCCAGAGAGTTTACCATTACAAAACTTAATAATTTTAACTTTACCAACATCTTCACCACCATTTTCTAAAACTTCTTGTTGTTGGTCGATAGTAGTTGTCACATGCCAACCATCTTGTTTGTTTATTCTGTCCTCAATTAGTTTTACTGTTTTATCAAAATCATATGTTGATGTTATCTCTTTAAAAAACATTGTTGGAGCAGCCACTTTAAAAGCTATACCAAATATAAATATGCTAAATACTAAACCTAAAATCGCACCTACTAAAACTGATAACTTATTCATTAATCTTCCTCAATACAAATTTTTTCTGCTTTACAAGCTAGAATAGTTTTAAATGCTACAAATATAATTACAACTGTTGTTAAAATGATTAGACTCATTGATGCAAGATATGTAAGAGTATTGTGATAAGTCATCTCCATCATGAGTGTCGCTATTGTTATCGCTGCTAGAGGGAAGGTATATGCCCACCATGAGATAAAAAATTCTTTTATGTCATACATTTTCATCATAAATAAAAGTAAAATTAGTGTAAAAAGTGCGACAGAGTATAAAAATACACTAAACATATCTATACTACCACTTGTTATTCTAAAATAACTCACAAAGCCAACTGCTGGTGGAGCGATTAAAATAAAAAATGTTGGGATTAATTTTTTAGCAAGTGGATGATGAAAAACAATTCTATTTAGGGTAATAGTAAATAAAATTATCCAAAAAAACATACCCAAAGCAAAGAAAAATAGTGATACATACATTGGAGCAGCTTCAACACCGATAATAGGTACTAAAACATTACCAACGATAGGGATAAACCAAGCTGGATTACTATGTACAACTTTTAGTTCGTTATGTATCCAATAGTTCATAATATAGAGTGTAAAAAATAGTTGAAGTGGTGTACCAATATACCAAAGTAGTATAGAAAGTGTTGGAGCAAAGTCATAATAGGCGATAGAAAGCAATAAAAAACTTATAGAGATTGCTGCTGTAAATGAACTTTTTATAGGGTGCATAAACTCTTTTTTCACGGCATGTGGATATAAAAGCACTTTAAACATATAAAATGTAAATATAACGAGAAAAAGAACTGTATCTATAAGGAGTATCGTTGCATAAATCCAATATGGTATGTCTAAAAGATGGTATCCCTTAGCAAACATTATAGCCATTCCAGAGAGTCCCATGATTATGGCAAATAACTGTATAGGCATATGCTCTAGCGATCTTGGATTTAGTAGTTTAGAGTCTTCCATAGCCAACCTTTAAAATAATTTTATCGGATTATATCTAAAATATAATTGATAACGATTATTTATATTATTTACTGAATATAGCTAAGTTATATTTAATATAAGTTTTACTTAAAAAGAATAGATTATTAATAAAAAAATGATATTATTTTATAATCTTAGTTGTAAGGTAAATTTTGAAAAGTATTTTTACACTTTTTTTATTAATATCATCTGTTTTTGCTCATCCACATACCTTTATAGAGGTTTATCCGAGTATAGAAGTTGAAAAGTCAAAGTTTTCAACTATCCATTTTAAATGGGTGCTAGATGAGATGACCTCTACTATTTTAATTATGGAATTAGATTCAAATGCTAATGGAAAGATTGATAAAAAAGAGAATGATTATATAGAAAAAGAGTATTTTTCTATGTTTAAGCCTTATAGTTATTATACTTATGTCAAAATAGATAAAAAAGTTGTACCATTTAAACCTGAAAATTTTAAAGCAACTATTGAAAATCATAGACTTTGTTACTCTTTTGATATATATGGAAACTATGGTATTAAAAATACTATTTTTGAATTTGGAGATAGTGACTTTTATGTTGCAATGGTTTTAAAAGATGAGTTTGTAACTATAAAAGGTTCAAGTGCAAAAGTTAGTGGTGTAGATAATGATTTTTATTATGGATATAAGTTGGAGTTTAAGTAATGGAATTTTATGCTAAATTTTTACAAACTCTTATACAGTGGCAATATCAACTAAATAGTTTTATATCAACTAATATTAGAAGTTTAAATGATGAAAATAGTTTAAGTACCTCATTTCTTATACTCGGAATTGCTTTTACTTATGGTTTGGTTCATGCGATAGGTCCAGGGCATGGAAAAGCTCTTGTTGCTCTTTATTTTACTTCAAATAAAAGTGATTATAAAAAAGCTTTTAAGATGGGTTATATGATAGCGATTATCCATGCCTTGTCTGCACTGATTTTTACTTTTGGAATATTTCTTATTTTAAAAACTATGTTTAGAAAAAATTTTAATGAGTTTTCAGAGATGGCTATGCAAATAAGTGCTGTTATGATTATTGGGGTGGGAATTTATCTTATTTATGAAGCATTTAGTGGAAGAAAACATAAAGAGAAACATCTTAAAAAATCATCTAAAAGCGAAGTTGCAGTTGCTTTTAGTGCAGGTATAGTTCCTTGTCCAGGGGTTATGACTATTGTACTTTTTTGTGTTGTATTGGGGCAATACACTCTTGGTATTTTATCTGCGATTGCTATGAGTATAGGGATGGGTTTAACTATTTCAGTTGCTGGAATATTAAGCATTGCTTTTGGTAGAAAAACAAATGGTTTACTTAATAAAAAAGCTTATATTTTAGAGATGATTGGTGGCTTTTTGGTGTTAAGTTTAGGAATTATTTTATTTATTGCATAGTTTAAAGAAAATTACTATAAAATAGTTGCTTATTTAAAAAACTGGAAAGAATAATGAGACATTTTTTAACACTTAAAGACTACACAAAAGAAGAGATTTTAGAGATTATAGATATTGGTCTTGAGATAAAAAAAGATTTAAAAGCTGGTATTTACAAAGATGAATTGAAAAAACAAACTTTAGCTATGATTTTTGAGAAAAGTTCAACTAGAACTAGAGTTAGTTTTGAAACTGGTATGTATCAGCTTGGTGGTCATGCTTTGTTTTTATCAAATCGTGATATTCATCTGGGTCGTGGAGAGCCTGTAAAAGATACAGCAAGAGTGATAAGTAGCATGTGCGATATGGTTATGATTAGAACTTTTGCTCATTCTAAGTTAGAAGAGTTTGCTCAATACTCTAAAGTACCTGTAATTAATGGACTAACTGATTCTTATCACCCTGTACAACTTTTAGCAGATTATATGACAATGGTTGAGTATGGCGTAGAGGAAAATGCAATAGTTGCTTATGTTGGTGATGGCAATAATATGACTCATTCTTGGATGATTTTGTGTGCTAAACTTGGTTTTGAACTTCGTATTGCTACTCCTAAAGGCTATGAAGTTGATGGAACTATTTTACAAGAAGCTATGAAAATGGCAAAGAAAAGTGGAGCGATAATTAGAGTTATGAATGACCCAAAAGAGGCTATTCATGGTGCAACAATCGTAACAACAGATACTTGGGCTTCAATGGGTCAAGAGGATGAAAAAGAGCAAAGAGTTAAAGATTTTTCTGGTTTTATGGTTGATGACTTGATGATGTGTTTAGCTAAAAAAGATGCTAAGTTCTTACATTGTCTTCCAGCTTACAGAGAACAAGAGGTAAGTGAATCAGTCTTAGAGGGACATGCAAAAATAGTTTTTGATGAGGCTGAAAATAGACTTCACGCACAAAAGGGCTTAATGGTTTGGTTAAGCAAGAAGGTAAAAGGGTAGTTTTATAACCACCCTTTTGAATCGTCCAATAAAGCTTTATTGATAGTATCGTAAGCTTTTATGATTTTATTAATCAGCTTAGTTCCTTCGTCAAAATACTCATTTGGATCTATATTTTTAATATCATTTAAAAATTTATCTTTTGCAAAATCAGTATATGTTTTTGAAGCTTTATCTACTGCTGATAGTTGAGAATCTATATTTGATGAAACTTTATTTGGATATTTTGAAGTAAGTTTAATAACTTGCTTTTGTAAGTCAGAGTTTAATGTTTCAACATTATTAACTAAAACAAAAACTTGTTCTAATTCAGCTTTATCCATCTCCCCTTTAGCTGCTAGACCTGAACCAAAACCTCTTAACTGACCAACATATTCAGTCATAGGAAGCATAGTTTCCATCATGATAATAGAAGCATCTATTCCAACAGGGTTTAAATCTTTAGAACCTCTTTTACTTACTGATTGAGCTAACATTAAAACTTGTTCTATCTGTTCAGTATAGTTTGAAAAAGCTTCACTTGCTTTCATTTTAAATGCTTTATTATTAAGTTTGATTAGTGATTGAGAAATTGTTGTAGCTCTAGTGTTGATTACAGGATCAGCCGCCAAGTCAGTTGATTCCATTATCCCGATAGCTTTCTTCATATCTCCTCTATTCTTAAAAACAAGAAGCATTGCCGCTAAGTTACCATTCATATATGAGTTTGTTAAACCTCTTGTTTTTTGGGTAGCTATGACTAGATTTTTTAAACTTCCTATATAAACACTGCTTTGTTTTTGTTCATCATTGCTAAAAAGTGATTTAGCACTAAGGTTAAATATTAAAATTGATATTATCAACAGTACACGCATCTTTTGTTCCTTTGTATATAAAACTATTATAGTATTTTATCTAAATAAAAATTAATATTTTATTCCTGTAGCAATTCTAATTTTTTCAATCATTGCTTGTATAGTTTGAGTAGCTTTTTTAGCACCAAGTTTTAGTATCTCTCTAACTTCATCTTGATTTGCTTGATAATACTCTCTTTTTTCTCTGTACTCTCTAAAGTATTCCCACATAACTTCTCCAAGATAGATTTTAAAGTGACCGTGACCTTCTCCACCTCTTTTATATCTTTCTTGTAACTCTATTAGGTTGTCACCTTCTAAAAATAGTTTTGCCATGTTGTAAACATTACAGTTTTCATACTCTTTTGGTTCTTCCATCGCTACATTCTCAGTAACAATTTTTTTTATAGTTTTAAGTTGTTTTTTCTCTTCGCCAAAAATATTTACAGTATTTCCGTAACTTTTAGACATTTTTTGACCGTCAATTCCTGGAACTGTTGCTACATTCTCTTCTATCTTAAATTTTGGGAGTTTTAAAATATCTCCATATTGATTGTTAAATTTAACTGCAATATCTCTAGCAATCTCCACATGCTGAATCTGATCTTTTCCAACTGGTACAATATCTGGTGAAAATAGTAAAATATCTGCAGCCATAAGAACAGGATATGAAAATAGCGAATGTGTAGTTGCAAAGCCACGAGCCGTTTTATCTTTGTAGCTGTGAGCTCTTTCAAGAAGACCAGTTGGAGTAAAAGATGATAAAACCCAATATAACTCTAGTACCTCTTTTACATCAGATTGAACCCAAAAAGTTGATTTTTGAGGGTCTATTCCTAAGGCTAAAAAATCTGTTGCTGATTGCATTGTTAGTTCTGCCAATCTCTTACCATCTGTTACGCTTGTTTGTGCATGGTAATTTGCTATAAAAGCAAAAGTTTCACTTGTTTTTTGAGCCTCTACCATCTGTTTAATCGAACCAAAATAGTTTCCAATATGTAAATCACCAGAGGGTTGAATACCTGTTAAAACTCTCATATATATTTTCCTAAGTTTTTCGATATTATAGCCAAATGTAAACTTTTTTTCGTTACCATGTAGGTAACTCAACAAAGGAAATATTATGAATGTACAGATTCGAACAAAAGATTTAAATCTTAATGACCAAACAAGATCTCATGTAGAAGCAGCGATTGAAGCATTTAGTAAATATCAGTTAGATATTACTACTGTAAATGTTAGTATGATTGCTGAGAAAAAAGGTATTTCTGTCGAGTTTGATATTCATATCGCTCATGCACAAGCAGTTGTAATAAATCAAAGTGATGATAATTTGAACACAGCTATTGACTTAGCTATGGATAGAGCAACTAAAGCACTTCGCCGTCTTCATACAAAAGTTGTTGATAAAAAATCTGGATCTGTTAAAGATTTAGAAACACTTGATGAATAGAATTAAATTTTTAAGGGGTCTTTAGATGGATATAATGGATTACTATTTATGGATTCTTGTTTTTCATATTATGGCAGTTTTGTCATGGATGGCAATGCTTTTTTATCAACCAAGATTATATGTATATCATACTGAAAATAAAAATAAAGTGGATTTTGTTAAGATTATAAAAGTTCAAGAGTATAAAATGTACAAATACATAGGACTTCCTGCAATGTGGGCAACAGTTATTAGTGGGCTTTGGATGTTATACTTAAGAACTGATTTATTAGAAGGTGATATATGGATGTATGCTAAGATTTTAGTAGTTGTTGTACTAATGGCATATTCATTCTCTTTAGAGCATTATAGAGTTCAACTAGAGCATGAAAATTATTCTAAAAGTGGAAACTTTTTTAGAGCTTACAATGAAGTGCCAACTGTATTGTCTTTGTTAATTGTAGGATATGTGGTTACTAAAACATTTTCTATTGCTTTTACTCTTATAGTATTAGCAATTGGTGCTTTTGTAATTTATAGAGTTACAAAACAAATACCCAAAGAAGTTAAGTAGAGGAAAACTCTACTTTTCGCCTCTTTTTTT
>JAGGWE010000186.1 GCA_021157665.1 Sulfurimonas sp. | reverse complement strand
GCTTTTGAGACTTTATTAAGATATACAATATTTACTTATATTTCTACCTTATTAGTTAGGTATAAGTTATTCACATATTAAAATATATAAAAGTCCTAAAAACAGGGCTTCTCTATATTTATAATGTTTCATGTGAAACAAATGTATAAAATATTAAGTACCTCTCCATAAATAATCCCAACTTCAGAAGCTTAAAAAGAGGACTTATGTAAGGCAAAGATTCGTAGGAGCTACTAGTAGCTTCAAGGATTTTTAACGAAGCAGTAGCCCTCTTTTTAAACTTCCCTTCGGGCGATAAGTAAATAGCCCTATTGCGTCGTTATATTCCTTTGGATTAACTAGTTAGTCCTTCAGAAATCTGCCTAGCACTAGAACTATTTAATTGTCGCTGAAATTGGGGTTATTTATGGAGAGGTACTTATTTAAGTTTAAGCCCTAAACTTTTATCAACCACATCTAAAAAATCAACTTTACTAAGAAAATGATAATCTTTACCATACAATGAAAATTCCAACTCATTAGCATGAAGTAAAAGTCTATTTGCTCCACTCAATTGTATTCTATCTTCTGGTGTCAAAACTTTATCTAAAAATTTAATCATATTCTCTTCACTTTGTCCATAAACTGGATCACCAACTATTGGATGTTTCATGTGAAACAAATGTACTCTTATTTGATGTTGTCTTCCAGTATGTGGTGAGCATTCGACTAAAGTCATATTGGCATGTGGAAAATATTTTAAAGGTTTAAAATCTGTTTTTGATGCTTTTCCAGTTTTATCAACTTTAACCACCATTCTAACAATCGCACTCTCAGCCTTAGTTCTTAAAAGTGGTTCTTCCATACAAATCTCTTCTTTTAATTCACCATGAACAATTGCAAGATATTTCTTCTTCATATCTCTCTCTTGAAACATCATCTTTAATTCTCTTTCACTTGTTTTATTTTTAGCACACAAAACAAGTCCACTTGTCTCTTGGTCTATACGGTGAGCAATATTTGCATCTCGTCCAAACTGATACTTTAATTCATCTATAAGAGAGTAGGGTGTCTTTTTAGTTTGTGGGTGGATTAAAACACCACTTGGCTTATCAAAAAGAACAAACTCCTCATCAACATGATTTGGAACTAAGCCTTTTGTGATTGGTTCGAAATATATAAATTCAAATTCTCCCTCTACCTCTCCAGCAGTTTTTAGCATCTTTTCACCATTTACTAAAACTCTACCTTTTGATATAAATCTTTGTGCTTCTCTTTGTGTATAACCTAACTCATTAATCAAAAATAAAAAGGCTTTCTGTTTTTTCTCGGCATACATTTTCTTCTTTACAAATGGCAAAATTTAACTCCTATTTAATCAATTTTTTAGTAGAATAATTTACTTTAATTTATGCGAATTTTAACATAAAAACATTAGATAATAATCATAAGGACGCTAGATAATGATAGATAGATATTCAAGACCAGAGATGACAGAAAAATGGACACAACATGCAAGATATGCCGCTTGGTTAGAAGTAGAAAAAGCTGTGGTAAAAGCTTGGGCAAAACTTGGAAAGATTCCTCAAGATGATGCAGACAAAATCATAAAGAATGCAACATTCTCTGTAGAGCGTATAGAAGAGATTGAAGCAATTACTAAACATGACCTTATCGCTTTTAACACAAGTGTTTCTGAAAGCCTTGGTGAAGAGTCTAGATGGTTCCACTACGGTATGACAAGTTCTGATGCAGTTGATACTGGCGTTGCACTTCAGATGAGAGACTCTTTAAATATTATCATTGATGACACAAAAATGTTAATGGAATCAATCAAGAAAAGAGCCCAAGAACATAAGATGACCTTAATGGTTGGTCGTTCACATGGAATCCACGGAGAACCTATAACTTTTGGTTTGACTTTAGCTGTTTGGTATGATGAAGTAGCTCGTCATCTTGTAAACCTTGAACAGACTATGGAAGTAATCGCTGTTGGACAAATCTCTGGAGCAATGGGAAACTTTGCTCATGCACCACTTGAACTAGAAGAGTATGCTATGGCAGAACTAGGTTTAAAACCAGAGCCATGTTCAAACCAAGTTGTTCACAGAGATAGATATGCAAGACTTGCTACTACATTAGCATTGCTTGCTTCTTCGGTTGAAAAATTTGCAGTTCAAGTAAGACACTTACAAAGAACAGAAGTATATGAGGCTGAAGAATTTTTTGCAAAAGGTCAAAAGGGAAGTTCAGCAATGCCACATAAACGAAATCCTATCCTTACTGAAAACATCACAGGTCTTGCAAGAATGATTAGAGCCTATGCAGCACCTGCAATGGAAAATGTTGCACTGTGGCATGAGCGTGATATCTCTCACTCTTCAACTGAAAGATTTTGGTTACCAGATGCGTTTATCACTATGGACTTTATGCTTCACCGTATGAATAATGTTATAGCTAACCTAACAGTATTTCCAAAGAACATGATGAAAAATCTAAACCTAACAGGTGGCTTAGTTTTCTCACAAAGAGTTTTACTTGAACTTCCACTTCAAGGTGTATCTCGTGAAGATGCTTATAGAATTGTTCAAAGAAATGCTATGAAAGTTTGGGAAGAGATTCAACAAGGTAAACCTACAACAGATAAAAATGGTGAATCGTTATATTTAAATCATTTGTTAGCAGATGATGAGTTAAGAAAATCATTAAGTGAAGAACAAATTCGTGAGTGTTTTAACTACGATTACTATACTAAAAATGTAGATAATATTTTCAAAAGAGTATTTAAATAAGTTAGGAGAATAGATGATAACAGTTATAAAAAGAAATGGTAGAACAGAACCATTAGATATTACAAAAATTCAAAAATATACTTCTGCTGCAGTCAAAGGCTTAGTAAATGTATCTCAAAGTGAATTAGAAGTTGATGCACAAATTTTATTTCGTGATGGTATAACATCTAAAGAGATTCAAGAAACACTTATAAAAACTGCTGTTGATAAGATAGATATTGATGCTCCAAACTGGACTTTTGTAGCATCTCGTCTTTTTATGTTCAACCTTTACCATCAAGTAAATGGTTATTCCGGTTACTGTTCATTAGAAAAATATTTTGCTCGCGGAGAAAAAGAGGGAAGACTTCTTCTTGGACTTGGAGATATGTATGACCTTGAGAGATTAGAAAAACATATCAAACCAGAAAGAGATATGCTGTTTAACTATCTAGGTGTTAAAACACTTTATGATAGATACCTAATCAAAGATAGAGATTCTAATCCCATAGAACTTCCTCAGCATATGTTTATGGCTATCTCTATGTTCTTGGCTCAAAGAGAAGAAAATAAGCATGAATGGGCTATAAAAATTTATGACATGATTTCTCAGTTTCAGGTTATGTTTGCAACTCCAACTCTATCAAATGCTAGAACAACTAGACACCAATTAAGTTCATGTTACATCGGTTCTACTCCTGATAATATCGAAGGTATTTTTGATGCTTACAAAGAGATGGCTATGCTATCTAAGTTTGGTGGTGGTATCGGTTGGGACTGGACTGGTATTCGTTCTATGGGTAGCTTTATCGATGGACATAAAAATGCAGCTGGTGGAACTATACCATTTCTAAAAATTACAAATGACATAGCTATTGCTGTTGATCAACTTGGAACTAGAAAAGGTGCTATCGCTGTTTATATGGAACCTTGGCATATAGATATAAATGACTTTTTAGATTTAAAGAAAAACTCTGGTGAAGAGCGTCGTCGTGCTCATGACCTATTCCCTGCAATGTGGTTAAATGATATATTTATGCAAAGAGTTCAAGAAGATGGTATCTGGACACTTTTTGATCCTTATGATGTTAGAGAATTAACAGAACTTCATGGTGAAGCATTTACTAAAAGATATATAGAATTAGAAGATGATGAATCAATTATAAAAGAAAAAATAAAAGCTAAAAATCTATGGAAAAAGATTTTAACATCTTACTTTGAAACTGGTTCACCATTTATCTGTTTTAAAGATAACGCTAACAGATCAAACCCAAATGATCACTACGGTATTATCAGAAGTTCAAACCTTTGTACAGAGATTTTTCAAAACACTCAACCAAACCGTTATAAAATAAAATTTATTTTTGAAAATGGTGATAGTGTTAGTTATGAAGAAAATGAGATAGTTAAAGTTGATAGTGGTTTAGAAAAACCTGCAAAAAAAATCACTGCCCTTGATTCACTTGGTGGAATGCCAATCTTTGTAGTTGAAAAAGAAAAGATAGATGGAGCAACTGCTGTTTGTAATCTTGCCTCTATAAACTTATCTAAAATAAATACAAAAGAAGAGATAGATAGAGTAGTTCCTATTGCTATTCGTGCTTTAGATAATGTTATTGATTTAAATTTTTATCCAGTTGAAAAAGTTAAAAGAACTAACATAAAAAGTCGTTCAATCGGTCTTGGTGTTATGGGTGAAGCTCAAATGTTAGCAGAATCTTCTATCGTATGGGGAAGTCAAGAACACTTTGATAAGATAGATGAAATAATGGAATCTGTTAGTTATAACTCTATTTCAGCTTCTGTAGATTTATCAATAGAAAAAGGTGCTTATCCAGAATTTAAAGGTTCAAAATGGTCAAAAGGTATTATGCCACAAGATCATGCAAATGCAGAAGTTATAAATCTTGTTGATAGAGGTGGTCTTTTTGCTTCAACATATGAATGGGATGATTTAAGAACTAAAGTTAAAAAGAATGGAATGAGAAATGGTTATCTAATGGCAATTGCACCTACAAGTTCTATATCTATTTTAACTGGAACTACTCAAGCAATTGAACCAGTATTTAAAAGAAAATGGTTTGAAGAAAACTTATCAGGTCTTATTCCTGTTGTAGTTCCAAATCTATCTCCAGAAACATGGAGTTATTACACTCCAGCTTATGATTTAAATCAAACACTTTTAATCAAAGCCGCTGCTATTAGACAAAAATGGATAGACCAAGGGCAATCACTAAATATTTTTATAACACTAGATAAAGCAAGTGGAAAGTACTTAAATGAGATTTATAGTTTAGCTTGGAAACTTGGACTTAAATCAACATACTACCTTCGCTCACAATCACCAGAAGTATCTGGAGACATAGAAGATAGAAGTATGGAATGTGTAGGTTGTCAATAGGATTTTAAAATGAAACCACTAACTAACATTAATGAATTTTTAAAACGATTTGATAACTTTATAGATGGTGAATTTCGCTCTATAAAAATTATCTCACCAACAGTTATGTTAGTAACTTTAGCAGGACAAGATTCTGCCAGAAGTTTTGACTGGATTAGTATGAAACTGGAATTTAATGGTATTAGTAATGCTAGAGTTATAGAAGACAACAAACTATCACTTTTAGATATGAGTGATGGAATTAGTTTAATATCTCAAAATAATACTCTTGCATTTGGAATTGGAAATTGTAATAGTATCTCAAGTATTAAAAGTTCAACATGCTACATTGAATGTTTAAACATTAAATATAAAGAGAATTTATTTTAATATAAAGGAAAAAAATGAGAGTAGTTTGTCCACACTGTTTAAGTGTTAATAATATTCCACCTAAAGAGTCTTACAAAAAAGCTAATTGTGGTAAGTGTAAAAAATCATTGTTAGATACAAAGCCTATAGAACTCTCTGAGGCAAATTTTGATGAAGTAGTAGTTAATTCCGATATTCCTGTGATTATTGATTTTTGGGCACCTTGGTGTGGTCCTTGTAAGATGATGGGACCAAATTTTGAAAAGAGTGCTACAAAATTTCCTCTTAAAACTCTTTTTGTAAAAGTAAATACAGAAAATGAACAAAATCTTGGTGCTAGATTTGGAATAAGAAGTATTCCCACTCTAATAATATTTAAAGATGGAAAAGAAGTACACAGAGTAAGTGGTGCTTTAGATGAAAGTAATTTATCTCAATTAGTTTCTCAATTTATATCTTAAAATTCCCACATGGCATGTGGGATAATATTTATTTTGAAATATAAGAGCAACAGTAATCTGTAACAGTTTTAATTTTTAAATCAAAAGATGAGTTAGCAGGTACATTAAAACTCTCTGGAGTATTTAGAGTTTTCCACTCTTCATTTGGAAGTTTTATCTCTAAATCTCCACTCATTATTTCCATAATCTCAGCTTCATCTGTATTAAAAGTATATTCACCAGGAAGCATAATCCCTAATGATTGGACTGTTCCATCTGCTAAATTTACACTACGACTTGTAACCTTTCCATCATAATAAATATTAGCTTTTTTAACTATAGTTGCATTTTCAATTGTTGACATATATTTTCCTAATTTTTTTAAAATTATATCTTAGAGTTATTTACTACTACTTAATCTTACTCTTTGAGAGTGTGTTATAGCTACAGCCATAGCATCTGAAATATCTAGTGGTTTTATCTCTTTTTTAATGTTTAAAAGTCTTTTAACCATAAAGTTTACCTGCTCTTTAGATGCCTTTCCTTTACCGGTTAAAGCCTTTTTAACTTGAAGTGCTGTGTATTCACTAAATTGCCCAAAATCTTGAAGAAGCTTTAACATTATTGCTCCACGAAACTGAGCCAATTTTATAGTAGTTGCTGGATTATGTGCATAAAAAATATCTTCCATCGCAACTTCATCTATTTTATGATTTTGGAAAACTGTAGTTAAACCTTCAACCATTTGTGGTATTTGAAACTGTAAATCTTCTGCTTTCATCTTTATAAGACCTGCCTCAACCAAGGAAATTTTTCCTTTTTCTAATCTTATAAGTGCGTAGCCCATATTACGCGTTCCAGGGTCTATTCCTAATATTATCATAAAAGTATTATATACAAAATTTTCTTATTCACATATTTAAATTTTAGTTATTCACATTGATTTAATCCTGTTTTATGCGTCTTGATGTTAATATTCACATATAATAAATTAACTAAGGTTTTATGTGAATATAGGTCAACAAGTATTAAAACAACTAAAAGAAGAGATAACAGAATCAGAATATAATAGATATATAAGACAATTAGTTTATGATGCTAAAAAATCAACTAGTGATTTAGCTATTTTTTATGCTCCTAATGCTCTTGTATCTAACTGGATTCAAAGTAAATATAGTGAAAAAATGGCTCATCTTTTTGAGGTTAATAATGGTTCAAAAGTTAGTATAAAGATAACTTTAAAAAATTCTACAGATAGAAGAAAAGTTATTAAAAAAAGTGAAAAAAAAATTTCTCACTCTTTATTAAATCCATCTCACTCATTTGATAATTTTATGGTTGGTGGATCTAATCAGTTTGCTTATGCAGCTGTAAAAAATGTTAGTGAAAATGCTGGTAATGTTTATAATCCTCTTTTTATATATGGTGGAGTAGGACTTGGTAAAACACACTTAATGCAAGCTGCTGGTAATGTTTTTGAAAATCAAGGCAAAAATGTTATTTACACAACTGTTGAACAATTTTTAAATAATTTTATTCGGCATGTGCGAAATAAAACAATGGATAGATTTCAAGAAAAATACCGTAAATGTGATGTTTTACTTATAGATGATATTCAATTTTTAAGTAACAAAGACTCTATTCAAGAAGAATTTTTTCATACTTTTGAAGCATTAAAAGGTGATGGAAAACAAATCATTCTTACAGCTGATAAACACCCTAAAAAAATTGGTGGACTTGAAAAAAGACTTCAAAGTCGTTTTGAATGGGGATTGGTTGCAGATATTCAACCACCAGAACTTGAAACTAAAATAGCCATAATTAAAAGTAAATGTAGTATAAATAAAGTTCAATTATCATCTGATATTATTAATTATATTGCTACCGTTATTGATAATAATGTTCGTGAAATAGAGGGTATTCTTTCAAAACTTCATGCTTATTCTCAACTAATGCATATTGATATTGATCTTGCATTTACAAAAAATGTATTAAAAGATCAAATACAAGAAAATAAAACTAATCTAAGTCTAGAATCAATAACAAGTAGTGTTGCAAAAGATTTAAATATAAAACCTAGTGAAATTCGTTCTAAAGGTAGAAGTAAAAATATTGTTTATGCTAGAAGAATTGCAATCTATATTTGTCGTAATTTAACACAAAGTACAATGCCTCAACTAGCCCTTTACTTTGGTATGAAAGACCATACAGCAATCTCTCATACACTTAAAAAAATCAATTCACTAATTGAAACTGATGAAGATTTTAAAACAAAAATAGATGAATTGACAAATAAAATTACTTCATCTTCTTAAATACACAAAAAAAAAGATATAATTATAAAAGTGAATAGATGTGAGTAGAGTTGTATATGTTCATCACATATAAACATCTCTAAAAATAGGGCTTGGCGAGTGATATTCACATATTCACAGCCCCCTACTACTACATACTAAAAATTATATAATATATAGGACTTTATATGAAAATAATTATTTCTAAATCAATCATAGAAAATATATTAATTCAAGCTCAACCTTTTTTAGAAAAAAAAGATACTTCACAAATTACATCTCATATATATATTAGTGTATCTAATTCTATTTTAACTCTTAAAGCTACTGATTATGAAATAGGTTACGAAGTAAATACTAACAATGTAAATATTATACAAGATGGTTCTACAACTGCAAATGGTAAAAAATTTCTTGATATTATAAGAATATTAAAAGATGGAGATATTAATTTAGAAGTTAAAAATGATATGTTATTTATATCTCAATCACATTCAAATTTTAAATTACCTATTTTTTCTCATAATGATTTTCCAGAATTTTCATCTTACGAAGGTAAAGCTAGAATATCTATAGATTCTCATTCTCTTATAGAATCTCTTAAAAAAATTACACCTGCAATTGATACTAATAATCCTAAATTTGAATTAAATGGTGCTTTAATAGATATAAAACCAGATTCTATTAATTTTGCCTCAACAGATACTAGAAGATTAGCAGTTGTTAATATTCCAAATAATACAGCAAATGAATTATCAATTATTCTTCCTAAAAAAGCAATAGTTGAAATACAAAAATTATTTTTCAATGAAATAGAAATTTATTATGATGAAACTAATTTAATTATTCATTCTGACCAATATACATTTTTTACAAAATTAATAAATGGTAAATTTCCTGAATATTCAAGAATTATTCCTAAAGAGATAGCAAATACTTTACTTTTACCTAAAGCTATAATGATTGATTCTATTAAACAAATAACAACTATCTCTACAGATGTAAAAATTACATTTTTTAATGATGTAATAACTTTTGAAAGTTTAAGTGATGATAATATTGAAGCAAAAACAGAGATAGGCTTTAATACAGGTTTTAGTGAACCATTTGTTATAGCAATTAACAGTAGATATTTATTAGATTTTTTAAATACTATAAATAATTCTGAATTTAGTATAGGACTTAATGAGGGTAATTTACCTTTTATTTTAAGTGATGAAAATTTTAAAACGGTTGTTATGCCGATAGTAATATAGGGAGAGATTAATGGAAAATTATGGTGCTAGTAATATTAAAGTCCTTAAGGGACTAGAAGCTGTTAGAAAACGCCCAGGGATGTATATTGGTGATACTGGTCACCGTGGTTTACATCATTTAGTTTATGAGGTTATTGATAACTCTATCGATGAGGCAATGGCTGGTCATTGTGATACTATTAGTGTAACTTTAACTAAAGATGGGACTTGTAAAGTTTCTGATAATGGTCGTGGTATTCCTACTGATCTACACCCAACTGAAGGTATATCAGCAGCAACTGTTGTTTTAACAGTTTTACATGCTGGTGGAAAGTTCGATAAAGATACTTATAAAGTTTCAGGTGGACTTCATGGTGTTGGTGTTTCTGTTGTAAATGCACTTTCTGCTGATTTAAAAATGACTATTCATAGAGAAAAAGAGATTTTTGAACAAAATTTTAAATGTGGTGTTCCTCAAGAGACTTTAGTAGCTATTGGTAAAACTCGTAAAACTGGTACAACTATTGAATTTTCTCCAGATCCAAGCATATTTACTGATACTGTAACTTTTGAATATGAATTTCTTTCAAAAAGATTTAAAGAGTTAGCTTACCTAAACCCATTTATAACAATTGTATTTAAAGATGAAAGAACAAATACTGAAGAGATTTATCACTTTGAAGGTGGTATTGCTCAGTATGTTACTGATATGAATAAAAAAGTTTTAGTTGCTGATGTTTTCTCATTTTCTGCAAAAATAGAAGATATTGAGTTTGATGTAGCACTTTTATATAATGATGGATATGAAGAAAAACTTGCATCTTTTGTAAATAACATTAGAACTCCAAATGGTGGAACACATGAAGCTGGTTTTAGAGCTGGACTTACTCGTGTTGTATCAAATTATAATTCTAAAAATGGTGCAGTAAAAGAGAAAGATGTAAAAATCTCTGGTGATGATGTTAAAGAGGGTTTAATAGCTATCGTTTCTGCTCGTGTACCTGAGCCTCAGTTTGAAGGACAAACAAAGGGTAAACTTGGAAATACTTATGTTCGTCCTTTGGTTCAAAAACAGACTTATGAACTTCTTTCAAAATACTTTGAAGAAAATCCTATACAAGCAAAAGCGATTGTTTCTAAAGCACTAGCAGCTGCTCGTGGTCGTGAAGCTGCTAAAAAAGCTAGAGATTTAACTCGTAGAAAAGATAGTATGAGTGTTGGAACTCTTCCTGGTAAACTTGCAGATTGTCAATCTAAAGATGCTTCTATCTGTGAACTGTATCTGGTGGAAGGGGATTCTGCTGGTGGTTCTGCAAAAATGGGTAGAGATAGAGTTTTTCAAGCGATTTTACCACTTAAAGGTAAAATTTTAAATGTTGAAAAAGCTCGTTTAGAGAAGATTTTAAAATCTGATGAGATTACAAATATGATTACTGCGATGGGTTGTGGAATCGGTGAAGAGTACAAAGAGGAAAAACTTCGTTATCATAAAGTTATTATTATGACCGATGCGGATGTTGATGGTTCTCACATTCAAACTTTACTTCTTACTTTCTTCTTCCGTCATTTTCGTGATATTGTAGAAAAAGGTTATCTGTATCTTGCTCAACCACCACTTTATCGTTATAAAAAAGGTAAAAAAGAGATTTACTTTAAAGATGACAGAGAGATGAATGACTTTTTAATCTCTAATGGTGTTGAGTCTTTAGAAGTTGATGATATTGGACATAATGACTTAGTCTCTTACTTTAAAATGGTTGACCATTATAACGGTTCACTTATTGCACTTGAAAGAAGATATGCTCTTATTAAACTTATTCGTCATTTTATAGAAAATCCAGATTTAATCTCTCTAGGTACTATTGATTTATATGCTAAAGTTGAAGAGTTTTTAACTTCTATCAACAACAATATTTTAACAAAAACTATAAATGAAGAGACAAATGAGATTCATATTTTTGTTCAAACAGAGGGTGGTATGGAAGAACTTCTTATAAATGATGATCTGTTCTCAGCACCACACTTTACAGAAGCAAATTTTGTTTATAGAAAGATTCAAGAGTGGGATTTAAACTTTACAGATGATCCAATTGCAGAGCTTGAAAAGATTGTAGATTTTGCTAAAAAAGGTGCTTATATTCAACGATATAAAGGTCTTGGTGAGATGAACCCTGATCAACTTTGGGAAACTACTATGACACCTGAAAATCGTGTACTTCTTCAAGTAAAAATTGAAGATGCAGAGGTTGCTTCAGATGCCTTTACTCTATTTATGGGTGATGAAGTTGAGCCTCGTCGTAATTATATAGAAACACATGCCAAAGATGTTAAGCACTTAGATGTATAACATATAAATATGCTACTTCCTAAGATAAAAGAGAGAGAGTACCGTTTTAAGTTAGCACTTAGAATGGGACTTCCAATTTTTGCACTTATACTTGCTTTTATTTCAAATACACTTATATCATCTTATCAAAATTTACAAGTATCATTTTATATTGAATCTATTATACTTTTAGCTATTAGTATATATTTTATTTTTTATCTTATATATAAAGGTTTTAATGTAAGAATTACAGAACTTATTTCTAAAACTTTTACAAGAGATTATTTATATAAATATTTAAAAAAAAAGATTGAAAATAAAAAAAATTATACTTTAATTC
>JAGGWE010000030.1 GCA_021157665.1 Sulfurimonas sp. | reverse complement strand
TAAAATTTATGCCTGTTGATATCACTTATGTTGATGAAAATGATATTGTTATTTTTTACAACCGTGGAGACAATCGTGTTTTTCCAAGAAGTGCAGGAATTATTGGTAGAGAGGTAAAATTTTGTCATCCTCCAAAATCTGTTGATCAAGTTTTAATGATTCTAAGAGAGTTTAAAGCTGGACGAAGAGATGAGGCAGAGTTCTGGATTACATTTAAAGGTAAGTTTATTCATATCCGTTATTTCGCTATTCGTGATGATGAAGGGACTTATAAGGGTGTTATAGAGGTATCTCAAGATGTAACACATATCAGAGGCTTAGAGGGGCAACAAAGACTTCTTGACTGGGAATAGTTTAAGTCCACTCTTCAAACTTACCTTGCATATCAATATATGTAAGGTAAAGTCTTAAATCAAACTCCACTTGATGATATGAATCTTGCATATAAGTACAGAGTTTATAAAAAGCTTTGTTATGCTCTTTTTCTTTAAAATGAGCTAACTCATGCACCACTATCATCTCTAAAAAATCCTCTGGAACAGACTTAAACATCGAAGCTATTTTTATCTCATTTTTTGCTTTCAATTTACCGCCTTGAACTCTTGATATAAAGTGATGGGTTCCTAAAGCATTATGAATAACATTTATCTTTCCATCATAGATAACTTTACTAAGTGGAGCAGTTTTTTTGATGTACTCATTTTTTATATCCATCGCAAAGTTAAAAAGTGACTTATCATTCTTCTTGGCATGTGGCTTTGGATACTTTTTTAGCAGATATTTTTTAAGTCCATCTTTTTGAATTAGTTGATGAACTTGCTGTTTTGTTTGCTCTGGATAATGGTTTAGATATTTTAACTCTTTCATTTAAATAGTAAGTACCTCTTCATATTGGCATGTGCATTTAAAAAACTATGGATGCGATGGCTTGCCTTCGCTTTGTGCTTTTATTCTGCATATCTCTGCCGAAGGCAAGCCATCGGTTCCTATACTAATTAATTTGATAATCTATAAAACCCAAACAGAAAACTTTTTATTTTTAATTCTACCATTTGAAAGCTTTTTATGTGCCTCATCTATAAACTCTCTTTGAATCGCTACATAAGCTTGTCTATCATAGATATCTATCTTTCCGATTGATGAGCCTTTTAAACCATTTTCTCCAGTTAAAGCACCAAGCAAATCTCCAGCACGAAGTTTATCTTTTTTACCACCCTCAATTACAAGAGTTACATTTTGAGGTTTCATCTCAAAGTTATTTTGTTTTTTTAGAGCCTCTGAGCCTTCAAAAATACGAAATTCATCTTTGTACTCCATCGCATTTTCTATCTCATACTCATCATAAAGAGTTATAGCAATTCCTTCTGCCCCTGCTCTTCCTGTTCTCCCAATTCTATGCGTGTAAGTCTCTTCGGTATGTGGCAAGTCATAATTTACAACCATTGAAAGCTCTTTAATATCTAAGCCTCTTGCTGCTACATCTGTCGCAATTAAAACTGGACATGATTTGTTAGCAAACTGAACTAAAACATCATTTCTTTCATACTGCTCTAAATCCCCATGAATAGCGAGTGCATCTATTTTATTTTGTGCTAACTTCTCGGCTATCTCTTTTGCTACAACTTTCATGTTAGTAAACACTATAATATTTTCAGGTTTAAAAGTGCTAAAGATTTTAATAAGAGAATCTACTTTATTTTTAGTCTCATAAAATCTCTCTTGGATAGAATTTTTAACCTCTGTTGAAACAGTTTTTACACTCACAGCATCATTTTGAATTCTATTACTGATGAAAGTTATCTCATTTGTGTAAGTTGCTGAAAAAAGTAGAGTTTGTCTTGTTTTTGGAGCATATTCTAAAACCTTATCTATCTCTTCTATGAAACCCATATCTAACATTCTATCAGCTTCATCAAGAACCAAAGTCTCTAAATTTTCAAGACTTAATGTCTCTTTATTTAAGTGTTTTAAAATTCTCCCTGGAGTTCCAACAATTATGTGTGCTCCATGACGAAGTGAACCAAGTTGTGGACCAAATGCAGCACCACCACAAAGTGTTAGTATCTTAATATTGTGAGCAAACTTAGCTATCACTCTTAACTCTTTAGCAACTTGATCAGCCAACTCACGAGTTGGACATAAAACAAGTGCTTGAACTCTAAACTTTTTAACTTGAAGTTTACTTAGTAAGCCTATACCAAAAGCAGCAGTTTTTCCACTTCCAGTTTTTGCCTGAGCAATTACATCTTTGCCCTCTAAAATTAAAGGAAGAGTCTCAGCCTGAACTGGTGTCATCTTCTCATAGCCGATTTTATCTAAGTTGCTAACCATCTCATCCGATAGTGCTAGTGTTGAAAATTTCATTAGTATATCTCCTTAACTCGTCCAACTTCACCACTCATAAGACGAACTTTTATCCCATGTGGATGGGATGGGGATTTTGTGAGAATATCTCTCACTGTTCCATCAGTTAATAAGCCTGTATCTTGGTCTTGTTTTAGAACTATGGCAACTGTTGAACCATGTTTAATATTTTTTCTATCTTGTCCATTCATCTAAATTTTCCTATTTTCATGACAATTTGCCATATTTTTTAAAAGTTATTAGTTTTTTTGTTATTCTCTTTTCGTGCAAATGATATTTTCTATTGTCTGAGTGAGATGGATTGGGTTGTACTTCTTTTTTTAGAAGTGAGTTTAAGGTTGGCATCTCACAAAAAGGAGATACCATGCATTTATTGCTTACGGTTATCTTAATATTAGTGTTGTTGACCGCTCCACTATATTAATTGATAAGGCTTATGCCTTGTCACCCGATACCGTAATTGTACCATAACTTAAGCTTTTTGCATAAACCTATACATCATAACAGAAGCAGCAACTCCAACATTAAAGCTTTTTACACCCTCTTGCATCTCGATAGTTACGACCTCATCACAAATATCTAAAACCTCTTGAGATATACCGATACCTTCATGTCCCATTATTAGCACCCATTTTTTAGGTATTTCCACATGCCAAAGTGGTGTGG
>JAGGWE010000100.1 GCA_021157665.1 Sulfurimonas sp. | reverse complement strand
TTAGTCGGTATAGCGATTAACTCAAAACAGCAGAACGGGTTAGTCGTTCGCCTTTCTTAGGCGAATTGGCTCTAGAGAGCCAAGTTGGGCAAGAAGCCCAACCGACTAATGGGGATGTAATAAAAGCACACTTTTGTTAATTAAACTTTGAATACTGACTAATATAAAAATCGTAGATTTTTAAAGTAAAACAAGTATTTAAATCTTTTTAATTAACAAAAGATAGTAAATTCACTCTAAAATCATAACAAATCTATATAAACAATAACATATTAACTTAATCAGGTTGTCAGTTAACCTAACCCATACCTCTGTGAGGGTGCTAAGTTGGAAGGTTAGCAAGGAAACAATCTATCATTCGTAATATGGTTTAGTCCAGTAGTGTATTTTGGGCTTTTAGCGAAGTGAAAAGCACGGTTTAAGAGTTAAGCAAGAGAAAGGACGTATGTATCATAGAATTCTATCTAATTCTATACAACCTAATCTAACTGAATTCTTCGCTACATAATCCGTATAACTCCGTTAGTATGAAAGCTATTATATAGCTTGAATTATTAATAATTTAAACTAACGGAATATGTATGGAAAAGTAGAATACATACGTTCTTTCTATACGTTCTACAATACATATATTTATAAACCCTGTTTTCCTAATTACAATATGAAAAAACACGTAACAATAACAATAAGTGATTTTATATACGATAAAGCTAAAGCAAGAGGAATAAATATCTCTATGATTTGTGAAGATGCATTAAGAACTATTTTAGGCTCATTCAATAAAGAAATTAAATCATCAACTTGTAATCACGATTGGACTTGGGCATTTGCTACACCAATGGGACTATACAAAGAATGCAAAAGATGTGGAGTTTTTAAAAGAGTTTATGTGGAGAAAACAAAATGAGTGAATGGAAACATTATCCAAAACAATTAGTAATGCCTTATGGAGTTAGTTCTGGAATAAGAGCTAAAAGATGCCATAAATGTGGGAAGATCGTTTTTACTAATGATTCTGATTTTACAATATGTGAAAAATGTAAAGAAGAAATAGAATCTCAGAATTCTTTACGTATTACTTATCTGATTGCTTTTTCATCTCTTTTATTATTACTTCAACTTTTTTAATAAATTCTTCTTCTATAAAATTAAGATAACTAGAAATATCAAACTCTGCTCCACAATTAGGACATTTAATCTTTTTTATATTAGCCATTGTTTATAATAAAATCCCCCAAATAATCTAACTGCATAAAAATAAATATGAGAAACAAACCACCCCAATATTGGCTTATTATTAATCTCAAACTCGTGCTGTATCATATCTCTTAAAAGATTATCAGCCTCTCGTCTTGAGATTGGAGTTTTATCTGCAACACAATAATTCATATCGTGCTCTTTACAACAATAACCAATATAAACTCCAAATAACTTCTCAGGTGCGTGAGTGCAATAATCCCATTCATATTTGTTTGATTTTACCATTATAATAAATAAAAGGGCAGGAAGAGGTGAAAGAAACCTGCCCAATGTCAAATTAATGACTATAAATTAATTAAGAAATACTTATAACAAGCTAACATTTCTTCTTGTGAGGGTTTTAATTCGTTTAACTCAAAATACTTCTCTGTTAATCTCATTGCTCTAACTGGGTCTTTTTTTGGCTCTGCTTCTGCAACTTCTTTTTTAACTTTTTCTTCTCCAGGCCTAACTACTGGTGTGTTTTGAGTTGTTGGATTTCTCCTCTCAAACTCTGCTTTCTTTTTAGCTGAACATTCTGGACAATATTTTCTTGGAAAACCAGGCTTTAAATCATACTTAAAAGTCTTTCCACATAATTGACATACTGCTGTTACTTCCATTTTATAAAGCTCCAAAGAATCCAATTAGAAAATAAAGACTCCAAACTCCAGCAATAATCCAACTTACAACAGATGCTAACTTCAACCAACCACTTAATTTCTTATATGTTATCTTTTCTGTCATTTATTTTTCCTCCTGGGTGATTTAATTAATTGATTTGTCGGAACGACTTTGATTTTATTTAATATCATAATAATTTCCCCCAAATCCTTCGTCAGTATAGATTCTAATTATTTTATCTTTTGGAACATAATAAATTAATCTATGATTGTGCTTTCCATATAATTTAAATTTATGATTGCTTTCCATTTGTTTCCACTTTAATTTAAGTATTTTTTCTAATTTATTTTTTGATTTATATTTTTTCATTTTAAATCTTCCTCTGTTAAATTAAAGAAATGTTTAAGGAAACTTATTGCACCTAAATATTTATTTTCTTGTTCTTCATTACATGCAGGATTTTCAAAACTTTTCTCATAACTTTTAACCCATTTAATTGCTTCTTGTTTTAATTCTGATACATTAACCCATTTTTCAAATCTTTGAGTGTGTGTGCTATTCCATTCGGTTGCTTCTAAATCTTTTAAAGTTTTTAATTTACTCATTTTTTTCCTCTAACCATTTACTTAATCTATCAAAATAAGATGCCATTGTTTCCCCTCGCAGTGCTGGGAATTGTTTTTTAATTCTTCTGTAAGAAGATAGATAGATTCTAATTGTTATTGATGATTTCATTCGTCTTCCCTCGCCAAAATTAAATCTTCTTGCTCAGAAGTTAATTCTTCATATTTAAAATATTTTGTTTCCATTATGTTATAACAAGTTATAACTACTTTATAAATATATGTGTTCTAAAGTATATAGAATAAAATGGGAGCTTGAAACTCCCATTACGTGGATGCCTCCACTCTCCCACTCCGTTTTCAAGACGTTTTGAGATAATGATATATGATTTTATAATTTATAAAGCTTCCCCTAATTTGTTAGCTGTGTATTCCATAAATTGTCCTCTCATATGTGTTACATCTGAAATTGTATCTTGAACATCTGCACTTAATCTTGTGATTTTCCAAAATAAAGCCATATCTGTTGAACTTGGTAAATCTATTCCATTTACTTCTGCAACTATTAAACCATCACTTGTTGCTGAAGCTGTGCTTACTACTGTTAAAGTTTCTTGTGCTCCTGCAGTAACATCTTCATTTGGACTTATCCATAAATATTCTAATTGCCATTTACAATTTCCAGGACTTACTCCATTAGCGTGCCAACCAATATTTAAAGTTGGTGCAACACTTCTATCCATATCTGGTGGGATTAAAAATGTCCCAGAGATACTTTGTTGGTTAGCTTCTACTCCTTCATTTGAAAATTCCCAACAACCAGTTAATCCATCTTCTACAAAAGTTGCTGGTTTTGCTCCTGGAGCTTTTATTCCATTAGCTCCAATATAGACCTTTTTCTTTACTCTTGAGTCTCCTGATAAAGTTAAACCTGAATCTCCATCAAGTTCTAATAAACTACTTGGCGAAGTTGTCCCGATTCCTACATTCCCTG
>JAGGWE010000178.1 GCA_021157665.1 Sulfurimonas sp. | reverse complement strand
TGACCAAACTGAACACCAGAATCATAATACTTAGCAATCGTACCAATACACCAAGCAATCACTGGCTTAGTAATAGCACCTGATTTAATAGCTTCAATAACTTTATACTCTTCAGTACCGCCAACTTCACCAAGAAGAATCATATACTTAACAGCTGGATTTTTTCCATTCTAAGCATGTTATCGATAAATACAGATCCTACGAATCTATCTCCACCAATAGCAACACCTTCAGCAATTCCATCAGCATTGATTGCAATGATGTTAGAAAGTTCGTTAAATAATCCACCTGATCTAGTAACCAGTCCACAAGAGCCTGCACGATGAAGTTTAGAGTTAACGATATTTGTAATAGTTCCACCAATATTTGCAACTTTAAATGCACCTGGAGTGATAGCACCAACAGTCGCAGGACCGATGATAGTTACATTTTTCTCACGAGCAGTTTGATTCATACCACGAGCTAAACGCTCAGGGATACCTTCAGCTGTAATCATCATTGATGAGAAACCACCAATCTCTAAAGCTTCCATAGTCACATCATAAGCTGTTCTAAACGATGCAAAGTTTAAAAGTACATCAGCTTGAGGCTGAGCAGCTTTTGCAGCAGCAGTCGTTTTGAAAAGAGGAATCATAACTTCATCTGGTCCAAAAAAGAATTTCTCAAATTTATTTCCACTTGTAGGTGCTACAATTGCTGCAACTGATGGTGTTTTTCTTTGAATAGTATAATCGTAATCTAGCATTCTTTGAATAGCAGTTTTGTTGTTATTCCAAAAAATCGCTTGTGTGTCTTTTGTATATAGTTGTTCCATTAATTTCTCCTTACTTCTCTAGTGCCATACGAACAATATCAGTAACATGCGTTTCTGGTCCGTAAACTTCGATATATAAACCTAATCTATCCGCAGCTTCTTTGATGTCTTTAAGACCTTTTTCATAGTTTGGTCCACCACGGCGTACATATATTTTTAAGTCAACAGCTTTCATTTTCTCAGCATATACTTCAAATGCTTGAATGATACCTGTAAATGTTTTAGCAACATCAGTAAAGTTAGCAATAGCTCCACCGATAATCATAACTTTACCACGACCTTGAGGGTCTTTTTCTCTAGTCATTAAGTCGAGTAATGTTTCTGCATAGAATTTTGTCTCACCAGTAGTTGGACCACCAGAGTACTCACCATAGTTAGCCAAATCATCGATTCCAGCCATATCAGCAATAGTATCAGCATAAACAACTGAAGCACCACCACCAGCAACCATAGTCCAGATTCTAGCTTCTGGCTTAAGTAGAGTTAGTTTTAATGAAGCACCAGTTTTAGCATCAGCTTCTTCGATAGCTTCAACTTCTGGAGATTTAGCTTCCATACCAAATGCAGTAGGATACTCAACATCGCCCCACTCTTCTACCATCATAAATCCAGCAGTATCATCAAGTTTAGCAACCATATCTAATAATTCAATTTTATTACCTTGCATAACAAAAGGATTGATTTCAAGATATGCGAAGTTTAACTCACGGTATGCTCTAAAGAAACCGATACAAAATTCAGCAAAGTTTGCTTTATCTTTATCTGCTACATCTTTAGGAACATTAGCTCTGATTTTTTCAGCTATCTCATCTTCAGTCGCTGTTATTGGAAATGCTACTTCAGTAACTTTTGCATCCCAATTCTCTTCAATAGCTATACCACCTTCAGCTGACATGTAAATAACATCATCATCGCCAACACATGTAGCAGAAACATAATACTCTTCAGATTGCTCATGAGGAGTAAATGGTTCAACAATAAAGTTAGTTAGTTTATCTACAGATGGCTCACCAGTAGGAGTATCACCATCAAATGAGAAATAAACGCTCTGATCGCCAGTAGATTTTTCATCTATCCAAGAAGCAGCTTTAGCTAAAGATACATCACCTGGCTTAGCATCTCTAAAAAGAACTAAGTCATTCATACCTCTTTTACCGAATAACATATCCGGCTTTGCAACTAGTGTTTTTTCGTTTAACCAAGACTTAGTCTTTGCTACTTCAGTTAGCTCTGATCCATTTTGAACCATAACAGTCTCGTATGCATAAGTAAAATCTGGAAAGTATTTATCCCAGTGTTTTGCTAAGATAGACTTAGCATCATATTCTCGTATCGCTTTTTGAGCCATAGAAACTCCCTATTTAGTTATTTAAAAATCATCTTATCATAGATTATTTAACATCATCTTCTATCTCTTAATTAAGATTAAATAGATTTATTTAATGTTTATATTTGTAACGCTGGCACTATATATAGGTACATATCTGTAACTAATTGTAACAGAGTTTTTCTCATTTCTTAAACTTAACTCTTGTTGCTTTAAAATATTTTGTTCGCAATTATTTATTCCATAAAACTTTAATCTTCTAGCCATATTTTTATCTGTTTGAACACATAATATATCTTTATTTTTCAATTCTTGAGCCAACTCTTTAGCTATATGCATTTTTTTTGCAAAATGTTTACTGGGATTGTCAATTACAAAATATAATTCTCTATTAAAAAGGACTACAATAAAATTTAGAAGTAAAAACATAGCAGAAACTACAAAAATAGTCTTATACTTACCTCTAAACACTTTAAGGCGTACTCTATATGATGAATAAAATGATTGTGCCACTATAGGTAATGCTACAATTAAATATGGAGCAAATTCTTCTATGTATATTCTTTGTCTAAATGATAATAATAAAGATAAAAGAAGAGGAATAGTAGAGATAAACCATAATATATCAATGTTTTTTGATAAAAACTTTTTATATAGTACATAAAAGATATATACAAAAATTATTGGTGTAAAAATTGCAGAATATAAACCTATAGTATCGAGTAGATGTCCTTTTGGTGAACCACTAGCATCAAAGCCATATATAAGCAAGGATACAATAAATAAGAATATATTAAACAATAAAAATTCTTTATCTTTTTTATAAAATGAATAAAATATTAAACTTAAAAAAAGAGATATAAAAGTACCATCTAATATAGAAAGAACAGATAATAAATAATAACTATATTTTACCTCTAATTTTTCATATATATAGATAAATAATAAAAGTCCAAATATAACAAAACCTGCACTATCAACAAGTAAAGCAGAACTTATCACTCCTGGGAGTAATACAAATACCAAAATGAGCCAAATTCTATTTCTATAATTTATAAGATATTTTTTTGATATTTTATATAAGAGAATTACACTTAAAATATGAAATATGATCATTGGTAGTCTAAGTGCTAAATCATTTTGTCCTAAAAGTGCCAATGAAATATTTTCGATAAGTTGAATAAAAGAAAAATTACCATACAGTAAATCTGCTTCATGATTTGAAATAGATAGTATAGATGTTTGAAAAAGTAATATTAATACATCTATACTTATAATACAAAGTAAGATGATTCTAGGTATCATATCTTTAAAAAATTTCCTATAATTTTATGCCCATATTCACTCATAATAGATTCTGGATGGAATTGAACACCATAAATCTCTTTATCTTTAATTTTTAGTGCCATTATTTCATTATCATCTGTGCTATATGCTGTTACTTGTATGGCATGTGGAAGTGAGTTTTTATCTACTATCAAAGAGTGATAGCGTGTTGCAATAAAATCTTGTGGTAAATCTTTAAAAATATCACACTCACCTACTCTACGCATAGTTGATGTTTTTCCATGCATCATATTTTTAGCTCTTACTACATCACCACCAAATACTTGAGCAATACTTTGATGACCTAAACAAATTCCTAAAATTGGTAATTTATCTTTAAAGTATTCTATAACTTTTAGTGTTATTCCTGCTTCATCTGGTGATGCAGGACCAGGTGAAATTATAATTTTTTCAGGATTTAACTTTTCTATCTCTTGAACACTCATCTCATCATTTCTAATTATTCTTAAATCTGCACCTAACTCTCT
>JAGGWE010000050.1 GCA_021157665.1 Sulfurimonas sp. | reverse complement strand
CCATACTCTTGCATCATCTCTGTTGATTCATCACTCAAAAGTGTAATACCCAACTCTTTTTTCTCTATAAAATTTCTATGTTTTTTTGTACTATCTGCACTAACACCTAAAATAATTGCATCTAAGTCTGAAAAGTCTGGAGCAGCTTCAGTAAATTCACATGCCTCAGTTGTACACCCTGGAGTATTGTCTCTTGGGTAAAAATATAAAACTATCCATTTACCTTTTAAATCTCTCATACAAATTTCTATATCATCTTGGTTTGGTAAGCAAAATTCCAGTGCTTTATCATCTATTTTTAACATTTTCTCTCCTTAAGAATTTCTGCTTCGAAAGAAGCGAGCTTTAGTCGCCTAACAGAAAAAAATTTAGTTTTTTTCTGCATCGTGTTTTAACACAGAAGCGGCGTCAGCGAAGCTAAAAGAATTCACTTCTTTTAGCGGACTATAATCAAAATACAAACAGTAATAAATAAACCCATATACCACTAAAAGAGGTAGCAGTAATTCCTAAAAAGGTAAATACACCATACATTACATGTTTGTAATTTTTTTTATTTCTAGTTATAGTTATAGTCCAAAGTACAAGTGTCACTACAGCGATAATAATATGTAAAATTAAAACATATAAAGCATAGTTACCTGAAACACTACTACCATCCATAAAGGTATTAAAACCACCACCTACTCTAACACCAATCTCAAAATAAGTAAAAATTATTATAGAAACTACATACAATGTAACTTGAGCTAAAGCATGATATTTATACTTTTTAGCTCTTGCTAACTTTATCGCTCCAAACATTAAAAATGGTAAAAAAGCTACTATGAGGCTAACAAAATCCATAAAAAATGGAGCTCTTGTACCTAAAAATCCAGCTTGAAACATATACTCCATCATAAAACCTTATACTTGTTTATTTCTTTGATAGTAAGCATACCATGAGCCAAGTAAAACTAACGCTATTAAAACAACTATAGTTATCTGCTTTAAGTAAGTATCAATCAACTCTTGATTTTCACCTATAAAATATCCAAGCATTGTTAAAATCAAAGCCCAAATCCCAGCACCTAAAGCTGTATAAATTGAAAAAACTGCTAAATTCATACGAGAAAGTCCAGCAGGAATCGAAATAAGCTGACGAATTCCAGGGATAAGTCTTCCTATAAAAGTAGAGATTGCTCCATGTTTATCAAAATAATTATCCATTTTTTCTAAAGCATTTTCACTAATAAAAAAATACTTCCCATATCTTTTTAAGATTTTACGACCTAAAAGTAATGCCAAATAGTAGTTTATAAAAGCCCCCACTAAAGAACCACCCAAAGCAGAACCCATTATCATCCCCAAATTCATATCACCTTTTGAAGCCAAATATCCAGCAGGAATAAGAATAATCTCACTTGGAAAAGGGATAAAAGATGATTCAACAGCCATCAGCAAAAATATCCCCAAATAACCCCAATCAAAGATTAAATCAACTAAATCTTGTGCTAGTTCTCTAATCATTTAATACTCTCTCAACCTCATCAATCATCTGCGAAGCTACATCGCTACTTGCATACTCCATTAAAGCCTTACTTTTTTCTTCTAAAGGCTCATCAAGAATCTCTAAAAATTTATCTTTTAAATCTTTACCCTCTCTCTCGCACCAACCTAAATCATTATCTACTATAAACTTTGCGTTAAAATATTGATGGTCACCTGCGGCATGTGGGTATGGGATATAAAAGGCAGGACAGCCATTTGTTGTAAGTTCCCAAAGTGTTGAAGCACCTGCACGGCTAACTGCTAAGTCGGCATGTGGAATTAGCTTTGGTAATTCTTTTGTGAACCCATAAAGTTCAACTTCAACATCTAACTCTTTATACTCTTTTTCAACTCTATCAAAATCACTTTCACCAGCTTGATGTATAATTTTTACACCTTTTTCTTTTAAGACACATGCCACAGATAATGCTAAATCATTAATAGCTTTTGCACCGTGAGAACCACCTAAAAATATAACAGTTTTTAAACTTTCTCTTACTCTAGCAGTTTTTGAAAAAGTATCTTTTACTGGATAACCTTTGATTTGTGAGTTTTTATCATAAGCCGAGATAAAACTCTTGGCATGTGGCTTTAGTAAAGAGTTAAGTCTTCCCTCAACAGCATTTTGTTCATGAATGAAAAGAGGTATTTTTTTACTAAGAGTTGCAAATGAAGCAGGGGCAGCTGAGAAACCACCTACACTATAAGTCGCTTCAATCTTATGTTTTTTCAGTAAATCTCTTGAAGTTAAAAAGGCTTTGAAAATCTTGAAAAGTGCTTTTAGTTTTCCTAAACCTTTTTGATTTACTACACCTGTTGTTGGCAGAAAATAAACAGCAGAAAATCTTGTGTCATGAAGAAAATATTTTCTATCTTGCCCATGAGTTGAACCGATAAAAATAAGCTCATGACCTTTTTTAACAGCAGACTCAACAAGAGCCTCAGCTATCATAAGATGCCCACCAGTTCCACCACCTGTAATACATAATTTCATTGTCTAAAAGTCCTCAGTCATTCATATCTGCTTTTTTTGATGCCATCAACACCATACCGATACCAATAGAAGCAGCAAGTATCGCAGAACCTCCATAACTTAAAAATGGAACTGATATACCTTTAATCGGAGTAATTCCACTTATACCATAGGCATTTACTAAAAAAGCAAAAGATAAAATCAAACCTATCCCAATACTAAAGAGATAAATTGTTTGTTCTTTAGTTCTGTTTGCAACTTTAAAAATTCTTTGTAACATCCACATAAAAATAAACACTACAAATAAAACTCCAAAAAATCCAAACTCTTCAGCAATTCCAGCTAAAATAAAATCGGTATGAACTTCTGATAAAAAGCCCAGTTTAAAAGTTCCATTTGCTATACCTGTTCCAAAAAATCCACCATTATGGATAGCATTTAGAGAATGCCCTATCTGATATGGCTCTACCTCTGTAGGAACTCGTAACTGCTCAGCAATAGAAGCTGGAAAAAGTTCTAAAACAGAGTTTTGAGCCAATGCCCACCATGATTTTATTCTGATAATTCTATGTTCTGCTGTCATGATAAAAAAGATAAAAAACACAAATACAACAGAAAGAATACTAAAGAAAAATCTAAAACTACTACCTGCAAATACAAGCATAAAGAGTAGTGTCAAACCAAGAACAACAACCTGCCCTAAATCACTTTGAACAAAAGCAATAATAAACATAGAGGCTACAAAAACAAGAGCATAAGGGATAAACCTTTTAAACTCATTGAACAAGCCCATACCACCATGATGACCGAGTCTTCTTGAAAAACTCCAAGCTAAAAAATAAACAAATCCTATTTTAAAAAACTCTACTGGGGCTAAAGAAAATCCAAAAAGTTTTACCCATCTTTTTGCTCCACCAACTGTAGGGACTATTGTTTCTGGTAAAAAAGGCATGGCAATCATAAGAGCAGCGGAACCAATAAAAAGAATAAAACCTATCGGAGTAAGCCATTTATCAGGATTAAGTTGAGCAATCAACCAAATAACTGTAATACTTAAAACCCCAAAAGCAGCCTGTCTTATCGCAAAATGAAACTCATTTACACCAAAAAGCAAGGTTGTATAAGTTGATAAAGTATATGCCATGATAATACTAATACCAATCAAAGTAGAGACTAGTGCAAAAAGCTTTCTATCAGCCATTTTATAGCCTATTTTAACTTATTTATTTTGAGAACAAACTCAACTTCTGGTTTAGATATATTTAACTCTTTTGAGATAGTATCTAAGGATGTCCCCTGTCTAAAAAGAGAGATGATTTTTTCATCATCATTTCCATTAACAGAGTTTGGAATAGAAAATTGTTTTACACCATTTTCTAAGGTAGAAACTCGAGATTCAATAGAAACATCAATAGCTTGAATATTTTCCTGCATCTGCTTTAATCCAAGACTAAGAGGTTGAACCATATCATAAACACTTCTTTCTATCTCTTGATAAATCTCCTCATCACTCATCCCTTTTTTATTTTTTTGTATAGATTTTTGAGTCTCTGTTATATTCTTTTTTAGATAATAAACTTCTCTGTTTAACTCTTCTACAACACTAGCAACAGAGTGGATATTTCTGTTGTAATCTTGGTCTTTTGAATAAACAAAATAAAGAAGATAAAGAATAACTCCTGCCATACCAATAACAATGTACTCTATATTTAAAAAATTTTGAATATCTTGAAAATTTTCTATCACTGTTTTTTCTCTCTTGCTTCACGAATAAGAACTCTTTCTCTTGAAGTCATATAAGAACCCCACTCTTTTTCATCTCTATCATGGATTCTAGTAATCTTTGCTAAAGTTTTACTCTCTGCCACAAAAAATACACCAACATCTCGCTTTGGATGAACTGGCATCTCAATACGACCATAATATTCAAGCCCTTTATCTAAAAGCTCATCACTAAGATTAAAATACTCAAAGCCAATAGAATCAATTTGTGCTTCAACAGTAAGTGAAACTCGTACAGGTGTCTCATCCTTTAAAAACATCTCAAGAGCATCTATTTTATTGTGAAGTTCTACTATGAGATTTAATAAAACAGGATCAGTATCAGAAGTCTCACCTTTAGCTTTTGCAAGTTTTAGCCATTGATTTATTGCATTATCATCAGATTCACTTAGTTGATGATATTCTCTCTCAAATAAATCTTTATTTATATTTGCTTGAGAAAAAACCAAACTTATCGGTGCTGGAACTAAACGAGGTGCCATTATAAAACCTTATCTAAAATAATTAATACTAAAAATGCAATACCAAGGTATCCATTTACTGTAAAAAATACACGATCTATTTGAGTAAAATCTTTTCTTACCAGATAATGCTCATATCCTAGCATTACTGCACTTGCAACAACAGCTAAAAAAGCAAAAAAGCCAAGTCCTGCAACCCAAACAAATAAAGCCCAAAAGATTACAGTAAGTGCATGAAAAATTGCAGATATAAAAAGTGTAGCTTCTGCACCAAATTTTGATGGGATAGAATGAAGGTTATTTTGTTTATCAAACTCCATATCTTGAAGTGAATAAAGTAAATCAAATCCTGCAACCCAAAAAATCACACCTAAACTCAAAATCACTGACCAAGCAGGGATAGTAGCGCTAACAGCAACAACACCAGCAATAGGAGCAAGACCTAAAGAGACACCTAATACAATATGAGCCAAAGATGAAAATCGTTTAAAATATGAATACCCACCTAAAATAAAAAGAATTGGGATACTAAGTTGTAAAGCCAATGGATTTATCATATATGCTACGGCTATAAATACTAAAGCATTCACAATCACAAAAAGCATAATTGTTGGAGCATTTAGTCGCCCATCTACATTTGGTCGATTTTCAGTTCTAGGATTTTGAGAATCAACATCTCTATCTGCGTAGCGATTTAAACCCATTGCAAAATTTCTAGCACTTAAAGCTGCTAAAACACCAAAAAGAAGCAACCAATACCCAAACCAGCCATCAGCAGCTACAATCATACCAATAAAAATAAATGGTAATGAAAAAACAGAGTGTTCAAACATAACTAATTCATTAAAATCTTTTATTTTTTTTATAATTCTTTGCAACTTATTAACCTATGAAATTTTTGTATTATTTTACCCAAACTTGTTTTAAAATGATATAATTTGAGAATGAATTCAAAGATAAAACAGTTAGCTATCATTGGTCCAACAGCTTCAGGTAAAAGTGATTTAGCGATTAATATTGCTAAAAAGATTGATGCTTATATACTTTCTATAGACTCTCTTAGCATCTATAAAGAGATTGATATTGTCTCAGCAAAGCCCTCAAAAGAGGAACTTAACTCAGTTAAACATTTTGGAATAAATGTTTTAAATCCAGATGATTATTTTAGTGTTGATATTTTTATAAATCTTTATAAAAATGTTTTATCCACATGCCAAAAAGAAAACAAAAATCTTATTATCGTTGGTGGCACCTCTTTTTATCTGAAATCACTTTTACAAGGTTTATCCCAGCTTCCAAAAATAACACAAACAATATCTCAAAATGTCAAAAAAGAGTTAGCTGATATTCAAAACTGTTATTCTTTTTTAAATTCTATAGACCCAATTTATATGAAAAACATAAGTGAAAATGATAGTTATCGCATAGAAAAAGCATTACTAATTTATAGAGCATCAGGAGTTTCACCCTCAGAGTGGTTTGAGTTAAATCCACCAAAACCAATCATAAAAGATTTAGATATTTACAACATTGATGTTGATAGAGATATTCTAAGAGACAGGATTTCTAAAAGAACAAATAAAATGTTAAAGTTAGGGCTAATTGATGAAGTTTGTTTTTTGGAGAAAAAATATACCCGAATCCCACATGCCATGAACTCGATAGGAATAGTTGAAGTATTAGAATATTTAGATGGCAAAGTTACTAAAAAAATGATGTGTGAAAACATATCCTTACATACTGTTCACCTTGCAAAACGGCAACAAACTTTTAATAAAACACAGTTTAAAAACATAACTCATGCTCCACTTGAAAAACTTCAAGAAATTATTTTAAGTACCTCTCCATAAAGAACCCCAACTTCAGAAGCTTAAAAAGAGGGCTAATGCAAGGCGAAGATTCGCAGGAGCTACTAGTAGCTTCAATGATTTTCAACGAAGTAGTAGCCCTCTTTTTAAGCTTCCCTTCGGGCGATAAGTAAATAGCCCTATTGCGTCGTTAGATTCCTTTGGATTAACTAGTTAGTCCTTCAGAAATCTGCCTAGCACTAGAACTATTTTCTTATCGCTGAAGTTGGGGTTCTTTATGGAGAGGTACTTATCTAATCAGTGATTTTATATCCTATTCCATAAATATTTTTAATAAAAAACTCTTCAGTTTCAAAATGTTCAACAACCTTATTTTTAAACCTTGAAATTAATTGAACAATATTATTACATTTAGCATCTTTTGGATTTTCTTGAAAAACATCTACAGACAACTCACATGCTGTAAAAAATTTTGTTCTATTTTTATCTAAAATATTAATAAGCTCTACCTCTTTTTTTGTAAGTTTCATCTCTTGTGCTTTATAGATAAGAGTATTCATCTCTACATTCCAGTCAAAGCCACATGCCAACCTTTTTTGATTAAACATAGTTTTTGAAATTATTTTAGTTATCGCACTTTGCAACTCATCTATTTTCAATGGTTTAACTATATATGAGCTTGTTCCAAGATTAATAGCACTCATTAATTTATCTTTATCACAGTAGGCTGTTAAAAATAAAATAGGAGTTTTATTATCATCTTTTCTTATTAATTTTGCAAGTTCTAAACCATTTATTTTTGGTATATTCATATCTAAAAGAATAATATCTGGTCTATTTACTTGAAATTTTTCTAATCCCTCTTTACCATCTATAGCAGTATAAATTTTACTAAAATATTCTCCTAATAAAAAAACTATATTTCTCACCGTTTCTAAATCATCTTCCACATATAACAGTGTTGGTTTAGTTTGTTTTTTCATTTTATATTATACTCATTTATACTTACCATATTTCTTCTATCCTCTATAATTTTAATTTCAAAAATTGTATTTCCTTTTTCTGAAATAACTTTCAATTCACCGTGCATACTATTTTCAACAAGCATTTTAGCCATATATAAACCTATTCCAGTCCCCTCTTTTTAAACTTTGTATAAATAAATTCAGTAACAATATTTTCATTTTTAACTAGCTTATCTACAACTGCAAGATTAAGATAGACATGATTAAGTGCTTGTCTCCATTGATGAGCGATATTACTTATCATCTCACCCATACTTGCAAATCGTGATTGCTTATATAAAATTTTATCCTTAGTTGCAATCTCTTCTTTTTGAATATTATATCTATATGACAGAGCAATTACTAAAAGTATAATAGAGATAATAGATGCAAAAACAGATGAGTAGTGATAGCTTAATAACAGAACTAATATACCCATAATTATATTAATCAAAAGAAGAATTTTTAACGGTCTTAAAAGTTTTAATATCTAAAAATTCAATAGTAAAAACAACAGCAAGAGCAGAGCCGATCGACATTAGCAATGGATAAGGTAGGTGTAATACCTGATTAGTGTCACTTTTAGTTAAGTTTATAATATCTATTTTTTCATTT
>JAGGWE010000128.1 GCA_021157665.1 Sulfurimonas sp. | reverse complement strand
ACAAAATCAAGCAACCACGGAAGCGATGATTCATCTTCGCCAAATAAGGTTATTTACTAAACCCAACTAAAATTTTATAAAGAGAATGAGCATCATCACTACCACAAAGTTCTCGTATAGAGTGCATAGCAAAAGTAGGAAGTCCAACATCAAGTGTCTCAATTCCAAGTCTTGTAGCAGTTATAGGACCAATAGTAGAACCACAACCCATATCTGAACGGGTAACAAACTCTTGATAAGGCTCACTTAAAGAGTTAGCAACATTCATAAATCTTGAAATAGTTGTAGAATTAGAAGCATATCTTTGGTTTGCATTTACCTTGATAACACTTCCCTTATTTATATACGGTGCATGTTTTGAGTCATGCTTACTTGGAAAGTTTGGATGCACGGCATGTGCATTATCAGCCGAAATCATAATAGAACCTCGAATCATTTGCATATAATCTTCATAATCAGGAAACATTCTTCTAAGAGTATTTTCTAAAAAGCTACCCCCTGCCCCAGAAGTTGATTCACTCCCAACCTCTTCATGGTCAGATGCAATAAAAAGCATAGGTTTATCAGCCTCAACACTACAAATCGCTAACAAGCCAACATAACAAGAGAGAAGATTATCAACTCTAGCAGAAGCAATAAAATCATCATGAAGTCCTATAAAAGAGGCTCTTTGAGTATCATAAAAACTAAGTTCACTAGCATATAATTCTTTAACATCTAAAATCTCATTTTTTGATAACTGCCATTTTAAAAACTCATCAAACTCAAAGTCATCATTTGTTGTTAAAATCGGACACATATCAGTCTGCTTATTTACAGTTTTATCTTTGTTTGCCTTATCATCAAGATGAATCGCTAAAGATGGTACAATAGCAATAGCTTTTTTAACATCTATCAAGGTATCTTTAATCTCATCATTAGAATCAAGGTAACTTACTCGCCCTGCTAAAGACAAATCTCTATCAAACCAAGTGTTTAAAAGAAGTCCACCATAAGGTTCAACCCCAAACTTAATAACCCCATGTTCTTTTATAACAGGATTAGGCTTCAGTTTTAGATTTGGCGAATCAGTATGTGAACCAACCATAGTGTAGTTCTTGGCATATGGAGTTTTGGCATGTGGGAATGTAAAAGCAATCACAGAAGAATCATTACGAGTTACAAAATATTTCTGCCCCTCTTTTAAATCCCACTTATCAGTTTCAATTAATTTTATAAATCCAGCATTTTCTAACATCATACTCATATTTAAAGTAACATGAAAAGGTGTAGGTGAAGCATCTAAAAAACCTAAAAGCCCTTCGTTGAAATCTTGTTTATTCATTTTTTATCCTAATATATCCACAAATTCATTACCCTCTAGGGCTTTTAAAATATTATTATTAACTCTTATCGCTGAGTCTATCACTACATTTTGTAATTTCGATGCTATTATTAATTTTAAGGGTCTTGAGCCTGGGTTTTGTCTTATTAGGGTGTATAACTCCTCTAAAACTTTCATGTCGCTCTCGATTTTTATTGCTAAATGTAGAGGCTCTTGAGGGAGTTCTCTTACTTCTGTTTTTACTTTTTTACACTCTTTTTTTGACTCTTTAAGTGTCATGATTTTTGAAATACCAATGCGAGGTCCAAAATCTGTATGAGTGATTTTTCCTTTAAAGGCTATAGGCTCTTCTTTGTTCATCTCTGCGAGTTTTTCTAGCTTGTCTGAAAAAAGCATTATTTCAATATTTCCGTGAAAATCCATAAGGTTTACGATACCAAACTGATTTCCTTTTTTACTTATCTTTGTAACAACCTCTTCAACCTTACCTATAAAAATAGCAGTTGAACCATCTTTTACACTCTCTAATTCAGAAGATAGGGTATAGTTTAACTCATCAAGTTTTTCACGATATTCATCAAGTGGGTGTCCTGATACATAAAAACCAAGTGTCTCTTTTTCAAACTCTAAAATCTCTTTTAACTCAAACTCTTCGGAATTTTTAAGAATTAACTGCACAGAGGTTATCTCTTCATCATCACCAAAAAGACTTCCAACTGCATTTTTCTTAGCATCACTCGCTTTTTTTGCAGTTTCAACTATAAGTTCTATCTGGTCAAGTAAAGCTTTACGAGAATAGCCAAATCTGTCAAATCCACCAGACTTTATACTTGACTCAATAAATCGTTTATTTACCTTTGATGGATCAATTCTATTTACAAAATTTTCCATTGAAGTAAACTCTCCATCCTCTTCACGAGTATGAATAATAGACTCAACAGCAGAAGTTCCAACCCCTTTAATCGCACCAAGACCAAATAAAATAATATCTTTGTCATCTTTTGTAATCGCAGAAAATTCTAAATAAGAATCATTAACATCAGGTGGAGCAAGATCAATTCCCATTCTTTTAACTTCATCTATGTAACGGACTACCTTGTCCATATTATCTTTATCTGAAGTTAAAAGTGCTGCCATAAACTCGTTTGGATAGTAAGTTTTTAGCCATGCAGTTTGAAAGGTTACCATCGCATAGGCTGCTGAGTGAGATTTGTTGAAACCATACCCTGCAAATTTTTCAATCAGATCAAAAAGTTTTGAGGCTTCTTTGTAAGGGTGTCCCTGTTTTTGGGCACCTTTAGAAAACTCATCATTGTAAGTTGCCATATCTTTTTTCTTACCCATAGCACGACGAATAATGTCCGAATAACCAAGAGAAAAACCACCAACATTTTGAACAATCTGCATAACCTGTTCTTGATAAACAATGACCCCATAAGTATTTTTAAGAATAGGTTCCATTATGTCAAAAGTGTACTCAATTGCCTCTCGTCCATGCTTTCTCTCAACAAAACTATCAAGCATTCCAGACTCCATTGGTCCTGGTCTGTAAAGTGCAAGAACGGCAATTAAATCCTCAAAGTTATCTGGTTTTAGTCGTCGATTTAAATCCTGCATACCTGATGACTCTATTTGAAACATTCCAACAGTTTCACCAGTTCTAATTACTTCATAAACTTTAGCATCATTTTCATCTATCTCATGCCAGATAACATCTTTGTCGTATCTTCTTTTTATAAGTTTTATAGCATTATCAATAACATCAAGAGTTTTAAGTCCAAGGAAGTCAAACTTGATTAAATCTACATCCTCAAGATAGTTTAGTGAGTATTGAGTTACAAAAGTATCCTCACCAGATGGCTTATAAATCGGAGTTTTATACCAAAGTTCCTCATTTGAAATAACAACACCAGCAGCATGAATTCCAGAGTTTCGCTTTAATCCCTCTAGTTTTTTAGCAAACTCCCAAACTCGTTTTGCATTCGCATCACCCTCAATAAGTTCAGAAATTTTTGGCTCTTTTTGAAAAGCACCATCTATAAATTCACCTTTTTTAGTCTTACCATTTAGAGTAATTCCAAGTTCATCAGGGATAAGTTTTGCCATCTTATCAGCTTGAGATAGTGGCATATCAAGAACTCTTGCAACATCACGAATAACCCCTTTTGCAAGAAGTGAACCAAAAGTGATAATCTGGGCTACTTGATTTCGACCGTATTTCTCAACAACATAGTCAATAACCTCTCCACGACGAGCCTGCATAAAATCCATATCAATATCGGGCATTGACACCCGTTCAGGATTTAGAAATCTCTCAAAAAGTAAATCATACTTCATCGGGTCAATATCTGTAATATCAAGTGAGTAAGCAACAAGACTTCCAGCAGCAGAACCACGACCTGGTCCAACAGCTATACCCATCTCTTTTGCAACTTTTACAAAATCCCAAACTATCAGCATATATCCTGGAAATTTCATAGAGTTGATAATATCCATCTCAAACTCTAATCGTTCTCTATACTCTTCGTGCTTATCTTGGGCAACATGTTTAAGTCTCTCAACTAAACCTAGTTTACATCGGTAAGTAAAATACTCGGCATCAGATATATCTATATCATCACTACTAAGTGGACAACCATCATTTTGGGCATACTCTGGAGTAAATTTGAAGTTTGGAGGTGTTGGTGTTTTTACAACTGGTACAAACTCCTCTATTTTATCTACTATCTCTTGAGTATGAGTTATTGCCTCTGGAATATCAGCAAAAAGTCTAGCCATCTGTGCAGGACTTTTTATATAAAACTCATGAACTGAATGACGCATACGATTTGGATCATCGTATAGTTTATTCATTCCAATACACATAAATGCTTCATGATACTGAGCATCACCAGGGTAAGTGTAATGAGTATCGTTTGTAGCGATTATTTTTATACCTGTTTCTTTTGAGATTTTTAGAATCTGCTCATCGATGAAAAGCTGATCTCCAATCCCATGACGCATAAGTTCAAGATAAAAATCATCTCCAAACATCTCTTGGTATTCTCGTGCAACGGCTAAGGCACCTTCATAACCTAAGGCACCATTTCTTACATTTCTATCATTAGCAAGATTTAAATGCCAGTTTACCTCACCTTGAAGACAAGCAGAACTACAGATCAAGCCTTCACTATGCGCTCTAAGTTCATTTTTATTTATACGAGGAAAATAGTACATCCCCTCTATAAAAGCCTTAGAGGAGAGATACATAAGGTTTTCATAACCCTTTTTATTTTTAGCAAAAAGGCAGATATGAAATCTCTGTTTTGTAGATTTATCGCCTATAGTTTCACCATTATGGATATACCCTTCCATCCCAATAATAGGCTTAATACCAGCACCTTTCATCTGATGATAAAAATCAATAGCACCAAACATATTTCCATGATCAGTCATAGCAACGGATGTCATCCCTAGCTCTTTAATTCGAGAAACTAAGTTAGTAAGTTTATTTGCTCCATCAAGTAGAGAATATTCAGTATGTAGGTGTAAATGGGTAAATGGTTGTACGCTCAAAATAATTACCTTTAAATAGTGCTAAATTATTAAAGTGATTATAGTAAATTTGTCTTAATTTGAAGTAAGTTTTTTTATTAGAGTCCACATGCCATGGCATGTGGGAAATGTAAGTTTATTTTAAAAGCTCTTTCCAAGCTTTTTCAATCTTTGCAACAAGCTTTTTAGTAATACCTGTTACCTCTGTAAGAATTGAAGTGTTTTGATGTAAAACACCTACAACTTCATCTATATTTTCAAAATAATTTATTATATTTTTAACTTTTTTCTTTCCTATTCCATCTATAGATGAGAAAAAATCACTTATTTCTTCTTTTGTTATTTTCATCTCAGCCATAGCCGATTCAGATGTTTCATCAGTTGTTGGATGTGGTGCATCTTTAATTTTTGTAGGTTTATCATCAAGTTTTTTAGTAGGCTTAAGTGCTAGTTTATCTTGATAATTATAGATTTCACTTGGCCACTCTTCATGCCATCTACGCTTAATATCGTACATTTTGTACTCTTTATCTAGCTTATGTAAATGGATTTTTTTACCACCATAATTTTTCTTTTTATTTCCAAAATATTCACCATCGAAAGATGGAGAAAATTTACCAAAATGAATATGTCTAAGAGTTCTAAGGATTGAAGCATCCATTTTTCCTAACTCTTCCCAGTTAAACATTGGCATGTGAGGTTTTCTAAATCTACCCTCACTTAAACTCCACATAATATACTGAGCAATCCAATCTCTAATATATGGAAATGCAGCAAATGCAGTAGCACACTCTAAAATACGAGGAACACCATCAATACCATAAGCAACATCTACAGCCCAATACTCAGCATTTGCAGCCTTAGAAACTCTAACTGCTAAATCAAGAACATTTTTAGGAACATCCATATAATCCATACTTCCACCCTGAGAAGTATTTGTTAACCATTCACCCTCCGGAGCACGACGCCAGAATGCACATACAGGTTTATGTCCGATTAACATTACACGAATATCAGCTTCCATAGGAACGAAATCTTGCATATATTGTGGGTGGTATTTTTTATCGTCTAAAAGTTCTCTTGCTTCTGTATAAGAATCAACTTTATGTACAAAGTATCCACCATAGTTTGATGGACCATAAGATTTTTTAATAATTTTTGGATATTCACATCTTTTTAGAAATTTATCTGCATTTTTGTGATTATAGTAAACATAAGTTTTTGGGATTGGAAGATCATATTTCCAAGCAAATCTAGTTACATTTTCTTTAGATTTATTTGAAAACTGAGTATCCATAGATGGGATAAATCTAACATGAGGAAGTTCTCTCGCGATTTCACGGAAAGTTTCATAAGCAGTTGCTGGGATATTACCGATTAATACATCGATTTTTTTTCTTTTTACCTCTTTGATAAATCTATCTTTATCATTTTTCCAGTGGTAAGTTACTGTCTCTATTTTGTTTGGCCAACCCTTAAAGTTAGAGTGGTCAAAAAATCTTAATACATAATCAAGATATAAAAATCCTAGCTTTGGTAGTTGCTTATTTGTTAAACCCATGTTACTTTTTCTCCATTTTCATAAAATATATACGAAATTATAGTGAAAATGTATTAAATTTAAGTTATAAACTTTATTTTAACACTAAATTCTGCTCCGAAATACTTTTTATTATCTATATTTATCTCTTTATTTT
>JAGGWE010000104.1 GCA_021157665.1 Sulfurimonas sp. | reverse complement strand
GTGAAGTTACTTTTATAAACTCCACATGCCGAGATTTAGTTTCAACTAAAGAGCTTACAGCTTGAGGTTTTAAAAACTCTAAAGGTTTAGCCATACTTGTTGAGCCTCCAAGAACACCCATTAAAAGTGCCAAAGAGTAAGCAAAAAGAATTATAGCAACAGATTTTTTAAAGATATGACCACCTTTTTCTAAGGCACCCAGATAGATAGCAAAACCAATCCCTAAAATCGCATATAGAAGCATAGTTACATAACTATCTACAACTCTCTCTAACATCCAAATAGCAACACCAAGCATCATAACACCAAAAATAGCTGAAACCATTGTCATCCACATGCCAGGACGAGGCATAAATTTACCAGCACTAACACCAACAACAATAAGTGGAATACCCATACCGATACTCATAGCAAAAAGTGCCATTCCTCCAAGAATAGCATCACCAGTTTGACCAATATAGACTAAGGCACCAGCAAGTGGAGCAGCTACACAAGGACCAACTATAAGAGCTGATAAAAAGCCCATAATAGCTACACCAATATAACCACCTTTGTTTCCATGAGAACTTACTTTTGAAACTAAAGAGTCAGGAAGTTTTAACTCATAAAATCCAAACATACTAAAAGCAAGTACGACAAATACACCTGAAAAAGAGTAAATTACCCAAGGGGTTTGAAGTGCTGCTTGAAGATTTGCCCCAAAAAGTCCTGCTAGAACTCCTGCTATAGTATAAGCCACTGCCATAGCTAAGACATAAACCACTGAAAGTATAAAAGCCTTTTTTGTTGTTATATCTTTACCTTGAGAGATAATCACCCCAGAGATTATAGGAATCATAGGAAATACACAAGGAGTCAAAGCCAGTAAAAGTCCAAAACCTAAAAATGTAAGAAGTATAATGGCAATATTACTATTTTTCATAGTATCTGCAATAGCGTCACTCTCAGAGAGTTCAATCTCCTCTTTAATATTTTTTATAGGTTCACTAAGTGTTTGTATCTTTAATGGTTTCATTTGTAGTTTAAGTAATGGGGTTTGGAGTTTAGAACTATCTACTTTTAGTTCATAAATTTTACTAAGTGGTTGGTAACATAATCCCTGTTTTGAACAACCTTGATATGATATTTTAAATTTTATAGTTTTAGTACCACTTACATTTGAGTTTGCTTTTAGGGTAAGTAAAAATTTTGGCGATTCAAGAAATACTTTTTCATCATGGTAGTCAACACTTTTTGGTGCTTTTATATCTGCTATATTTATCTCATTGTTATCAATAAGTTCAAGTTTTAACTTATCTTCATATAAATAAATACCTTCAGCTATCTCTACCCTTGCTTCAATTTGCATTTTATTATTTAGTTTGGCATGTGGGATAAAAGCTTCATCTGGCATTAAAAATGATGATGAGAAAGCTAAAGTAAAAGAGATTAAAAAAAGTAAAACTGTTTTCATAAAGTGTCCATTTTAAATATTTATGGCAATTGTAACAAATATACAATTAACATTCAAATTATCTTAATCTAATTTTGCATAAAATATGCAATCTAAATTGATAAGGTTAAAAATTATGAGATTAAGAAATTATTTCTTTGTGTTATTAATCTCTTTTATAGGGTTCAGTTCATTGGGTGCTGATGAAGTTTCTGATGATATGCTTGATGAATTTGCAGATGAGATGATTATTGAAGAAAAATGTGATCCATTCAGTGCTTATAACAGAGTAATGACAAGTTTTAATGATACTTTATGGGTGTATTTTTTCACACCTGTTACAAATGGATATAATGCTGTTGTAAATGAAGAGATTAGAACAAGTATTGATAATGCATTTAACAATTTATATTTCCCAGTGAGATTGGTAAATAATATTTTTCAAGCAAAATTTGTAAATGCTTCAGAGGAAACAGGAAGATTTGTTATAAATAGTACAGTTGGTGTTTTAGGATTATTTGATCCTGCAAAAAGCAAGTTTGATTTACAAGAGCATAAAGAAGATTTTGGTCAAACCTTAGGTTTTTATGGTGTTGGAAGTGGACCACATATAGTTTTACCATTGTTTGGACCATCAAATTTAAGAGATACTATAAGTATCATTCCTGATTCATATTTAAGTATAATCGATTATAAAAAAAGAGGTTGGTTTACTTTAACAGATGCGTGGGATGAATTTCTAGCAACAAAATTATATGAAAAAACAAATAATTTTTCATTAGATAATGATAAGTATGAAAAAATAAAAGAAGATGCTGTAGATTTGTATCCATATTTAAGAGATATGTATGAGCAGTATAGAGATAGTCAGATTAAGGAATAGATGGTGAAAAAAGTATTTAAAAATATAGTATTAATATTATCAATGTTTATTTTTACTCAAAATATTTTAGCAAATGAACAGATAGAATTAAAAGAGCATTTTTTAAAAAAGATAGATAATATTATAGAAGTGCTACAACGAGATAGTTTATCAAAATCTCAAAGAAATGATGAAATTATAAATATATTAGAACCAGCATTTGATTTTGAACTTATGGCAAAACTTAGTTTAGGAAAAATTTGGAAAACTATTTCTAATGAAGATAAAAAAAGATTTGTAGAACTTTATGTTAAGAGAATGAAAGATTCTTACTCTTCTAAAGTTGATGGGTATGGTGGCGAGAAAGTTGAAGTTACAAAGATTAATCAAGTAAAAAGTAACAGAATTGCCTTAATTACTGACTTGGTTTCAACTGATGAAAGTTTAAAAATAGTATATAAGTTTTACAAGCCTAAAAAAGCAAAGTTAGATAAAGATTTATGGTTGATTTATGATGCTGAAATATCGGGAGTAAGTATATTGAAAACAGATAAAGCACAATTTAGAGAGTTTTTAAAAACAAAAAGTATCTCTGAACTGATGGATGCTTTTAATAAAAAAAGTTAAGCAATCTATTGAATAACTTATATCAAAATTATCTTTTAAAATATCCAAAAATAGTTCTCTCTTTAGTTGGAGTTTTTGTTGTCATTATGGCACTTTTTACTCTAAAACTAGAGATAGATGCTAGTGCAGAAACTTTACTTTTAGAAAATGATAAAGATTTGGAATTTACAAGAGAAATATCAAAAAAATTTGAAGCACCAAATTTTTTGCTTGTAACATATACTATAAAAGATAATCTTTTAAGTGAAAAAAACATTCAAAATATAAAAGATTTAAGTGCTAAGATTGAAAAAATTAAAATAGTAGAATCTATAACCTCCATAGTGAATGTTCCACTTTTACAATCCCCTCCACAAGCGATTAAAGAGTTACTAAAAGATATTCCAACTCTAGAGTCTTTAAATATTGACAAAGTTTTAGTAAAACAAGAGTTTTTAAATAGTGCAATATATAAAGAAAATTTAGTAAGTAAGGATTTTAAAACAACGGCAATTGTAGTAAATTTAAAAAGAGATAATAAGTACTTCAATCTTGTAGAAAATAGAGATAAATATATAAAGTTACAAAAGCAAAAAAAGTTAGATAAAAATGAAAAAGCTAGTTTTGAGATAGTTTCATTGGAGTTAAAAAAATATCGAGATACTATTAGAGAGAGTAATCATCAATCAATAGTTCAGATAAGAGCAATATTAAAACAGTTTGAAGCTGAAAATAAATCTGTAAAACTTCATTTAGGTGGGGTTGATATGATAGCTGATGATATGGTGGAATTTGTAAAATATGATTTGAAAATTTTTGGTTTTGTAATCTTAATTTTATTGATATTGATTTTATATATATTGCTTAAACAAAAACGATGGGTATTTATAGCACTTTTTATATGTAGTGTTTCGCTTATTATTACAAGTGGATTTTTAGGTCTTTTTGCTTGGGAAATTACAGTAGTATCATCAAATTTTATCTCCTTGCAGTTAATAATGAATATGTCATTAGTTGTGCATCTTATTATAAAATATAAAGAATTATATCTCAAGTATCCAAATAAAACACAAAAAGAGTTAGTGATAATGAGTACAACATCTATGATGAAACCATCATTTTTTGTAGTTGTTACTACTATTGCTGGATTTAGTTCTTTAGTCTTTTCAAATATATTGCCTATTATAAATTTTGGTTGGATGATGAGTGTTGGGATGATTGTTTCTTTCATCACTACATTTATCTTATTTCCAGTAATTTTAATTTTCTTTAGTAAAAGTGAAGTTAGTGTATCTAAGAGAAAATCAACTCCATTTAGTACAAAATTAGCCAATATTGCATATAATTATCAAAAAACAATTTTAACTATAGCAATTTTAGTTGTGATATTTTCCATAACAGGGGCATATAAACTTAAAGTTGAAAATAGTTTTATAGATTATTTTAAACAAGATACACAAATATATCAAGGTATGAAGGTTATTGATACAAAACTTGGTGGGACTACTCCTCTTGATATTATTTTAACCTTTAAAGAAAATAGTGATGAGATGGTGTCTGTGGATATTGTTGCAGATGAATTTGATGAAGAGTTTGATGAGTTTGCAGATGAGTTTGAGGAGAGTGCTGATGATAAGCAAACATATTGGTTTACAGAAGTTAAATTACAAAAGATACAAGAGATTCATAACTATTTAGATTCACAAGAGGCTATAGGAAAAGTTCTCTCTTTAGCAACTATCGCTGAAGTTATTAAAACATTAAATAATGGTGAAGAGGCAGATGGATTAACTTTAGCTCTTTTAAATAAAGAGTTGCCTGAGAAATTTAGAAAAATTATTTTATCTCCATATATAAATATTGAGAGTAATCAAGTAAGAATAAGTACGAGAATAATGGATTCGCAAGAGGGTTTACAAAGAGATAAGTTACTTAAAAAAATAGATAAAGACTTGAAAAAGATGATAAATCCAAAATATGAAGAGTATAAAATGTCAAATATTTTAGTGATATATAACAATATGCTTCAATCACTTTTTAATTCTCAAATTAAAACAATAGGTATCGTTGTAGCGGTTTTATTTATGATGTTTTTACTGCTTTTTCAAAATCTAAAAATAGCAATAATAGCAATAGTTGCTAATGTTATACCAGTTGGTGTAATCTTTGGTTTTATGGGCTGGATGAATATACCCTTAGATATGATGACTATCACAATAGCCGCGATTAGTATAGGTATAGCTGTTGATGATACTATACATTATATCCATAGATTTAATTTAGAACATAAGTTAAATGATGATATTAAAGTGTCGATATTTAATGCACACAGCAGTATAGGAACAGCTATGTTTTATACATCAACTATTATTATTATAGGTTTTTCTATACTTGTACTATCTAACTTTATTCCAACAATATATTTTGGCTTACTAACTGTACTAGCTATGTTTATGGCAATTCTTGCTGACCTATTACTTCTGCCTGTATTACTTTTGTTATCTAGTAAATATAAGATTCTTAGCTAAGGTTAGTTTTTATAATTTATCTATTATCTCTAATTTGATAAAATACGATTCTTATAAAAGTTTCAAAATCAAAAGGTTTAATAATAATGAGTGAGAGCAAAGATTTTTTACGTACGATCGTTGAAGAGGACTTAAAGTCTGGTAAATATAAAGAGGTTACGACAAGGTTTCCTCCGGAGCCTAATGGCTTTCCACACATTGGACACGCTAAATCTATCGTTATAAATTTTGGTATCGCAGCTGACTAT
>JAGGWE010000092.1 GCA_021157665.1 Sulfurimonas sp. | reverse complement strand
ATTAGTTTTGGAGTTCAAAGTTTTGATGAGAAAAAACTAAAACTGCTAAATCGAGCACACTCTCCACAAAATGCGATAGATGCAATCACACATGCCAAAGAGATAGGCTTTAAAAATATCTCACTTGATTTGATTTATGCAACTCTTGGCGATACCAAAGAGCTTTTACTTCACGATATTAAAACTGCCACTTCACTCCCAATAAATCATCTAAGTGCTTATGCTTTAACTATCGAAGAGGGAACACCTTTTGAGTCAAAACCTCAAATGTCTGATGAAAAACTAGAACTTACTTCATGGCTTTTCAATGAAATAGAGGCATGCGCTGTGAGCGATAGCGAGGAAGTACTCTTGGGGTGTGGCTTTGAACAGTATGAGATTAGTAATTTCGGTTCATATCACTCTTCACATAATCTTGGATACTGGGAGTATAAAGACTATATAGGGCTTGGTTCTGGAGCAGTTGGAAAACTAGGTTTAGATAGATTTTATCCAACTCCAAATGTTGAAGCTTATATAAAAAATCCTTTAGATATTAGAGTTGAAAAATTAACTAAAGAAGATAAAAAAATAGAGCAAATATTTTTAGGATTTCGTTCTATCGTTGGAGTTGATGAAAATATTTTAGATAATGAAGAAAACAAAAGAGCAAAAATCTTAGTTGATGAGAGAAAACTTGAATTCAAAAATGGGGTATTTTATAACTTTGATTATCTTTTAGCTGATGAGATTACTCTATTTATATCTTCTTAAAGTTTTTTTTAGATAAAATCACTCCCTAATATTATAAATTATAATTTTTGAAAGGTTAAATATGTTTGGAATGGGTTTTACAGAGATACTTATTATCGCCGTTATTGCTATACTTTTTTTAGGTCCAGATAAACTACCAAGTGCTATGGTAGATATTGCTAAATTTTTTAGACAGGCTAAAAAAACCATAGGAACAGTAAAAGAATCTTTAGAACAAGAGATGAATGTAAGTGAGATAAAACAAGAAGCACTAGCTTATAAAAAAGAACTTTTAGATGCCAAAGAAAAACTTTCAGAGGTAACGGACACTTCAAAAATCAGTGCAAACCTAACATCTTTAGCTGATGATATGGTTGGTGATATTGATATGGAACCAACAGAAGAAAAACCTCAAGTAAAAGAGGAAAAAGTAACTTTTAAAAAGAAGAAAAAAAATAATGATAATGACAAAGAAGAGAATATAGATGTTTGATGATTTAAGACCTCACCTAGTTGAGTTAAGAAAAAGATTAGGAATCGCTATAGGAAGCCTAATAGTTATGTTTTTTGTGATGTTTTACTTCCATGAACCAATCCTTACATGGATGGTTGCACCACTTGATACTGCACTTATTGAAGTTGGTAAAAAATCACTTCATGCTGCTGATGGAATGATTACTACTGGTCAGGTTGGTGGAGCATTTTTCGTAGCCTTAAAAGTTTCATTTTTTGCAGCTATTGTTGGTTCATTACCTATTATTCTTTCTCAAATTTGGATGTTTATTGCTCCAGGTCTTTATGCAAATGAAAAAAAGATGATAATTCCATTTATAGTAGGCGGAACAACTATGTTTTTAGTTGGGGTTCTTTTTGCCTACTATGTTGTTACCCCCTTTGGATTTGATTTTCTCATAACCTTTGGTAGTTTCAAGTTTACACCACTCATAAATATAGAAGATTATGTTGGATTTTTTACAAAAATTTTGTTTGGATTTGGTATAGCTTTTGAACTTCCTATTTTTGCATATTTCCTCGCTCTTTTAGGGATGATAGATGACAGACAAATGATTGCCTTTTTCAAATATGCAGTTATTATCATTTTCGTAGTAGCAGCACTTTTAACCCCACCGGATGTTTTAACTCAACTTCTTATGGCTGGTCCACTAATTATCCTTTATGGTTTTTCAATTTTGATTGTTAAAATAGTAAACCCTGCTCCACCACTAGAGGAAGATGAAGACGACGAAGATGAAGAAGAAATAGTAGTAAAAACTAAAGATAAACTTGAAAAGTAGTATGCCAAATAAAGAACTTCTAACTCAAAGCTATAATTTCACACTACCGTCTGAACTTATAGCCGCCTACCCTGCCTCACCAAGAGATAGCGCAAAACTTTTAGTTTATGATAGAAAAACAGATACTATCACACATGCTATTTTTAGTGATTTTGAAAAATTTATTCCACAAAATTGTGCTTTAATTTTTAACGATACAAAAGTTATAAAAGCAAGAATTTTTGGGCATAAACCAAGTGGTGGAAAAATCGAGTTACTTATAAATAGAGCTTTAAATGCTTATGATGTAAATGTTTATATCAGAGGTAAGGTAAAAGTTGGTACTGAGATTTTATTTGATGAAAATCTAGTGGCTACTTTAAAAGAGTTAAATAAGGATGGAAGTCGAGTTGTAAACTTCTCGACATCTGGGAATCAACTAAGATTTGAAGAAATCCTACCAATCATAGATAAAATCGGACATGTTCCACTCCCCCCATATATCCAAAGAGAAGATAATTCTGAAGATGAGAGTGAGTACCAAAGTGTATTTGCAAAACAAGAGGGTGCAGTAGCTGCTCCGACAGCTTCACTTCATTTCACTCCAGAACAACATAAAAGAGTTTGCGATAATTTTAAACATGCTTATGTAACCTTGCATGTGGGAAGTGGAACTTTTAAACCAGTTGAAGCTGATACAATTACAGACCACCCTATGCACTCTGAGTATTATGATATATCTCCACATGCCAAAGAACTACTTGACTCAGATATTGAGATTTTAAGTGTTGGAACAACATCAACAAGAACAATAGAATTTTATGCGAGAAATCCACATGCCACAAAAGGTGAAGCAAATCTTTTCTTACACCCAAATAACAAGCCATTAAGAGTAAATCATCTGCTTACTAACTTTCACTTACCAAAATCAACACTACTAATGTTAGTTGCTTCTTTTGTAGGTTTAGAAAATGCTCAAAAGTTATATGCAGAAGCTATAAAAGAGAAGTACCGTTTTTACTCTTACGGTGATGCAATGCTTATTTTATAAGTTTAAACAACTAAAATCTTGCCATTTATAACTTCTATCTCACCACTAAGTTCAGCTTCAAAAACTCTACTTGGAAATTTTGCTAAAGCATCATTATAAGTTGGATTAGTTTTACAATATTCTAAAAATTTATCTATTATGGCATGTGAAATTATCTCAGATTTATCTGCAAACCTTGATACAAACTCATCAATATTATAAATAGCCTTAGCCTTACCAGAGTTTAAAAGTTCATTTGTAGCACTACTCTCCCCTAGTCTTTGTGGCAAAACGAAAATATCTTTTTTCATCTTAAGTGCATATTCTATACTTCTCATACTTCCACTATTTAACTCTGCTTCACAAACAACTAAAACTTCTCCAAGAGCAACTACAAGTTCATTTCTTGTTACAAAACTCCAAGGACGAGCTTTAAATCCACTCTCAAACTGACTAAGTAAAAGTCCATTTTTTTCTATCTCACTTAAAAGATTTTTATTTACAGAGGGGTATTTTATATCAATTCCACATGGCAAAACCACTATTGTATTTGAACTCCCTGCTCCTAAATGTGCAGTAGCATCTATCCCCATTGCACCACCACTAACAATACAAATTCCAGATTTAGATAATGCACTAGATAATTTTTGTGTAAATTCTCTGGAATATTTTGTTGGTTTTCGCGTTCCAACTATAGAAATTTTTGTTTTTTGCAATAATTCAAGATTACCACTAGAGGAAATATTTTTAGGATATTTATTCATAAATACTAATTCTTTAATATTTTCCAACAACTTAATATATCCTAATAAATTTTATTTATTAACACTAAGTCTATATCTTTAAAAAGTTTTTTTGATTCATAAAGTGCCAAAATAGTATTGGCATGTGGATGCCCAATAGCAACAGCAACCCCCTCGGCTTTTGCAATCCTAATCGCTCTTTTAATTTGAGTTTTAACATATGCTTTATCCATACGATGATCCAAAAATACATCTCGCCCAACATATTTTAAACCAAAATTTTTCAATACTTTTGGAACTTTAGTTTGTGCAGTTGTTCTGCTATCTATAAAACTAATATTATTAGTATTTAAAACTGAAATTAATCTATTTACGGCCACTTCATTTGATGTAAATTTACTACCCATATGATTATTAATATATTTTACTTTTGGAAAAAGTTTTTTAAGTTCTTGAACTCTTTTAAAGATAGTTTTTTGAGAATCATTTACATGTAAAGTCATTGGTTCTTCTGCATGACAATTTAGAGCTTCCATAGGTAAATGCACCATATAAAACCTCTCTTTAGCTGCTAATTTTGCTGAATTTGGACGAGCCTTACTTGGTGGTAAAAAAGACATTGTAAGTGATAAACCTAAACTTTTTATAGCATTCACTTGAGATTTAACTGATACATCATCTATAATAATTGCCAATCGTGGTCTTTTTGAACTTATTTTATTTGTTTCTCTTTTTATTCTTGCTGGTGGTTTAGATAAAGTGGCACTAGCATATTCATGAGATGCACCTAGATTCTCTTTTACTTTAATAATCTCTTTTTTTGATTCTTTTTTCAAAACATCTTTAAGTCTGCTATTTACATTATTATTTGATTTTTTACTTTTTTGTTCAATCTTTTTTAAAAGAGCTAATCTTTTCTCTTTTTTAAGTTGTTCTTTTTGTGTTATTTCAGTTTTTGCATTTTCATAACCTAAATAATATCCACCAACCAAACTACTCAATACTAAAGCAATAATAGCAAGAGTAAATGCTATATATTTTAATATATTAGAACCAACTTTTGAAGTGTTCTTTTTTCTTTTTGCCAAACTCATTCACCTTAGTTTATTTATACTGACACTATATCAAATAAAATATAAAATATCTCATTTTATGACAAATTGACATTTTTTTATATTTTATTTAAAATACTTTTATAAATTTGCTTTTTTTTAAGAAAATTTTCTGTATAATCGCGAGTTCCTTTCTCTTTGTATCATTTTTATGATGATATATTATTGAAGTAACCAGATGTTACTTACAACATCCGAAAGGGAAACATACGCCAATAGGCAAATACCAAAGGGAGAATATACTCTATGAGAAAATACGAAAACTTAGTTATCGTTAAACCAACATTAACAGCAGAAGAGATTCAAGCTAGCGTTAAAGCTATCGAAGAAGTAATCACTTCAAACGGTGGTGAAATAGCTACTACAGATACAATGGGAATGAGAAAATTAGCATACCCAATTGAAAAAAATGAGCGTGGATATTTCCATGTTATCTATTATTCAGTTGCTCCAGCAGCAATCACTGAAATTGAAAGAAGATTCAGATTAAATGAAGAACTTCTTCGTTTTGTTACTATCAAATATGATACAAACCGTGAAATAAAAGCATGGGATGGTCTTGTTGAAAAAGCTAACAAAAAAGCAGCAATGTCTGCAAAAGCAGCAGAAACTCCAGCAGCAACAGAAGTTCCAGCAGCAACAGAAACTCCAGTAGTTGAAGAAGCAGCAGCACCAGTAGTTGAAGAAGTTCCAGTAGCTGAAGCAACTCCAGCAGCAGAGTAATTAGCTTAAAGCTTAAATAATTAAGGAAAACCCATGTTTAATAAAATTATATTAGTTGGTAACTTAACTCGCGACATCGAACTTAGATATGCTCAGTCTGGTACTGCAATAGCAAAAACTGCTATCGCTACTAGTCGTAAGTTTACTTCTAACGGTGAGAAAAAAGAAGAAGTTTGTTTTGTAGATATTACATTCTTTGGAAGAAGTGGAGAAATAGCCAACCAATACCTTCGTAAAGGGAGTAAAATCTTGGTAGAAGGACGACTTAATTTTGAACAATGGGTTGATCAAAATGGACAGAAACGCTCAAAGCACTCTGTAATTGCTGAAACTATGCAAATGCTAGATTCTAAAGGTCAAACCGAAGGTGGAGGTAGCTACAATGCTCCTGCTCAAGGTGGACAACCAGCATATCAAGCACCAGCACAACAACAGCAACAACAAAGTTATCAAGCTCCTGCTCAGCAACAGCAAAGCTATCAAGCACCACAACAACAGCAACAGCCTGCGTATAATAACCAAGCAAATGCTCAAAGTCGTGCAATGCCAAGCCCAGATTCTGTTCCTGTGATTGACATCGATGAAGATGAAATTCCATTTTAAAAAATAGATAACATAAAAGGAAATACTATGTCAGAAAAAAGAAAATATAAAAAAAGATTTTGTAAATACTGTGAAGCAAAAGTTGACTTCATGGATTATAAAGAAGTTGGAGCATTAAGATTCTCACTTTCAGAAAGATATAAAATCATGCCTCGTCGTTTAACAGGTAACTGTAAAAAACATCAAGATATGATCTCTATAGTTATTAAAAGAGCTCGTGCTGCAGCATTAGTTCCATATACAGTAACTAGAAAAGCAGTTGTAACTCAACCATTTGAAAACCTAAGATAAGTTTTTAAATAATAAATAAAGCCTTTATTTTTAAGGCTTTATTCTAGTCCTTTATCTACCATTCGCCCCCCTACTTTATCATCTTTAATTTATTTTTATAAAAAAATCATTTTACTATACTTGATTATATACTCATATATAATTTATTAAAAGATAATTATTTTCTCTTAAGAATAATTAGTATAGAATACGGATTAAATACATAATAAGGTAAATCATGAAAATAATCACTTCTATAGCATTAGCTACTATAACACTGAGTGCATCAAACTTAATAGATACAGCGAAACAAGCTGGTCTTAAGCCAATCCCAAGTTCAACAACTGAACTTATGAAACTAATTGATAATCCAAAAAATCATATTACAGATGCAAAAGTTGAGCTTGGTAAAAAATTATATTTTGATCCAAGACTATCAAAAAGTGGTCTTATCAGTTGTAACACTTGTCATAATTTAGGTGAAGGTGGAGATGATGGAGTAAGTGCAGCAATAGGTCATAAGTGGACGGCTAATCCTCATCACTTAAACTCACCAACTGTTTATAATGCAGTATTTTTTGATGCTCAATTTTGGGATGGGAGAGATCCTGATTTAGAAGCTCAAGCTCAAGGTCCTATGCAAGCATCTCCTGAAATGTCAGCAACACCAGAACATGTAGAAGCAGTAGTTACTTCAATGCCTGAATATGTATCTGAATTTCAAAATGCATATGGCAAAGATGTTAAAATTACATTTAAAAAAGTAACAGATACTATTGGTCTTTTTGAAAGAACTTTAGTTACACCATCGGTTTATGATGACTATTTAAATGGCAATGACAAAGCAATGACATCGGCACAAAAAGATGGTCTTAAAACTTTTATTGATAAAGGTTGTGCGTCTTGTCATAATGGTATTGCACTTGGTCAAAGCATGAATGCGATGAATATTACTGCCACTTATAAGTACCAAAATGTAGGTGATTTTAAAGGTGATGCAAATGGTATGGTAAAAGTACCAACACTTCGTAATATCACTCAAACTGCACCATACTTTCATAATGGTCAAATTTGGTCTTTAAAAGAGGCTATAGTTGAGATGGGTCGTATCCAACTTGGAGCACAAATCACAGATAAAGAAGCATCTTCAATAGAAGAGTTCTTAAAAGCACTTGATGGTAGAAAAACAGATATAGTTGTACCACAACTTCCAGCATCTACAGATAAAACTCCTAAACCGAGTATGAATTAAATTTAAAAAAATAAAGGAAAAAATATGAACAGAAGAGAAGCATTAAAAGTAGTTGGAGCAACAGCATTATTAGCAGCAGTAGGTGCTGAAGCTAAGATGAAAGAAGAATACATGAATCGTGTTGAGATGAAACCTAAAAATCCAGCTAAAATGGAAAAAGGTGAACTAAAACATTCTCCACTAATAACGATTAAAGACAAAGATGCTAAAGGTTATACTTTAGTAGAAATTACAATAGGTCAAGGTGGGATAGTTCATCCAAGTACACCTGATCACTGGATTGATTTTATCTCATTAACTGCTGATGGTAAACTTATCGGAAAAAGCACTTTAGAGCCAGAAATTTCTCGTGGTTTTGCTTCTTTTGCAGTAAAACTAGATAATGTAAAAACACTAACAGCAAAATCTGGATGTAACCTACACGGTATCTGGTCAACAACTGTTTCAGTATAACAACTTCCCTAACTGCTTTTTTTAGCAGTTAGAATTATTTTATTAAATAAAGTACTTCCATCTCATTAGCTGGTATAGGTTTAGAATAAAAATACCCCTGAATATTAGTGCATCCATTTTTAACTATAAAATCTCTTTGCTCTTTAGTTTCGACTGGAGTGGTAACTTAAATTCATACACTTTTTAATCTATCCCTAAGCAGCTATTTCAATTTGTAACACATCATGATTTGCTTGATAATGTAAAGTTTTCTTTTGAAGTTCTGATTTTTTATTTTCAATAATTAATTGATTAAAATCTTGAGTACTGCGTCGTGCTGTAAGGATGTAATAACTAACCCCCATTAATAAAAATAATGCTGTCGTTATATGTGTGATATCATCTTGATAAAACATCCATAATGCTGGGATTATAAGTAACGGTATCATAAATGACAAATAAGTGTATAAATCGATGCCAAGTGTTAGAAGTCCACCTCCTGCTAATCCAAGAATAACAGCAAAAAGTATAAAATGAAATTCTGGAGGTAATTCAGCGATAAAAAAGAAAAGCATACTCCAAGTCAATCCAGTCATAAATACACCAACTCTTAAATAGATAAACCAATGCTTTATACTTTTATTATCAGTAATACTATCCTTTATTTTCATATATTTAGAAGATACAATAACACGAATAAGCAAAAACAATGTATGAATTACAAGAAGAGCAACACTCTCAAATAATGAAATTTCGCCATAAATCAAAAAAGAAAAAACTAAAAACACCATAAGATGAGCAACAGTACTTGATTTTGCAGTTTTAAAAAGTGCATCAAGGGCTTCTTTATTATTTATTTGTACTTGTAATAAAATTTTAAAATTCCTCTGTTTAGGCTATATTCCTAAAAAACACTTCAAAATAACAATATTTCCTTCCTTTAGCTATAATTCCACCAATGAAAAAAGATATAAATTTTGAAGTAGATTCACCTTTCCAACCAGCTGGTGATCAGCCTACTGCTATTAAAGAACTGACTGATTCTATATTAAAAGGTAATCGCTACCAAACACTTGAAGGTGTAACTGGAAGTGGTAAAACATACACTATGGCGAGGGTTATAGAAAATGTTAAGATGCCTACTATTATTATGACTCACAACAAAACTTTAGCGGCTCAACTCTACTCTGAGTTTAGAAGTTTCTTTCCTAAGGCTCATGTTGAGTATTTTGTCTCTTACTATGATTATTATCAACCTGAGGCTTACATTCCTCGTCAAGATCTGTTTATTGAAAAAGATAGTGCTATAAATGATGAGTTAGAAAGAATGAGATTATCTTCTACTGCTAACCTACTCTCTTATGATGATGTTATTGTTATCGCTTCTGTATCTGCCAACTATGGACTTGGTGATCCTGAAGAATACTTAAATATGGTTCAAGTCTTAGAAGTTGGAGATGAAATAAATCAGAAAAAACTTTTACTTCGTTTAGTTGAGATGGGTTACTCTCGAAACGATACTTATTTTGATAGTGGTCATATCCGTGTAAATGGAGAAAGTTTAGATATTTATCCGCCATACTTTGAGCAAGAAGCTATCCGTATTGAGTTTTTTGGAGACGAGATAGAGGCTATTTATACTTTTGAAGTGATTGATAATAAAAAACTTGAAGAACATAAAAGTTTTACTATTTATGCTTGTTCTCAATTTAGTGTAAGTCAAGAGAAAATGTCTATTGCAATTAAAAGAATAGAAGAGGAACTTGATGATAGACTTGCATATTTCACAAAAGAGGGGAAACTTTTAGAATATCAACGACTAAAACAAAGAGTTGAATTTGATTTAGAGATGTTACAAACTACTGGCATGTGTAAAGGGGTTGAAAATTACTCACGACTTCTTACAAACAAAAAACCAGGGGAAGCTCCTTTTACTTTACTTGATTATTTTTCTCAACGAAATCAAGACTATCTAGTTATTGTAGATGAATCACATGTTTCACTTCCTCAATATCGTGGAATGTACGCAGGGGACAGAGCAAGAAAAGAGGTTTTAGTTGAGTATGGATTTAGACTTCCCTCGGCTTTAGATAACCGTCCTTTAAAAGCTGATGAGTATATAAATAAAGCACCACATTATCTTTTTGTTTCAGCAACTCCAGCAGAATATGAATTGAATATGTCTAGTGTGATAGCCCATCAAATTATCCGTCCAACAGGATTGCTTGACCCAATTTTAGAAATAAGAACTTCAGATAATCAAGTTGAAGATATTCATGATGAAATCAAAAAAACAGCAATAAAAAATGAAAGAATTCTCATCACTGTTCTTACTAAAAAAATGGCTGAAGCACTTACAAGTTATTTAGCTGATTTAGGAATAAAAGTTCAGTATATGCATTCAGATATTGATACTATTGAGAGAAATCAGATTATCCGTGCCTTACGACTTGGAGAGTTTGATGTACTTATCGGAATCAACCTACTTCGTGAAGGTTTAGACTTACCAGAAGTTTCTTTAGTTGCAATCTTAGATGCCGATAAAGAGGGTTTTCTAAGAAGTGAAACGGCACTCATCCAAACTATAGGACGAGGTGCTAGAAACTCTAATGGTAGAGTGATTCTTTATGCAAATAGAATCACAAAATCTATGCAAAAAGCGATAGATACAACGAGTTCAAGAAGAAAGATTCAAGAGGCTCATAACTTAAAACACGGGATAACTCCAACTACAACAATTAGAAAACTAGATGAAAACCTAAAAGTTGAAGAATATGGTGATATTTACCAAAAGCATAAAAAAATGGATAAAATGCCAGCATCAGAAAAAAAAGCGATAGTAAAAGAACTTAGCTTAAAAATGAAATCAGCTGCAAAAGAATTAAACTTCGAGGAAGCAGCAAGACTTCGTGATGAGATAATGAAAATAAAACAATTATAATTAGGATGATATGTGGAAGATACTTTTAGCAATTTAGCAACTTATGGATATATAGGACTTTTTCTTTACTCACTTGGTGGAGGATTCGTAGCACTTCTTGGTGCTGGTGTACTTTCATACATGGGTAAAATGGATTTAGCAACTTCAATGGCTGTTGCATTTGTAGCAAATGCAATAGGGGATGTTTTACTATTTTATATGGCAAGATACCAAAAATCTATGATGATGGAGGGTGTTAAAAAACACAGAAGAAAACTAGCACTTGCACATGTTATGATGAAAAAATATGGTTCATGGATTATACTAATACAAAAATTTATTTATGGTATAAAAACTCTCATCCCTATCGCCATAGGTTTAACAAAATATGACTTTAAGAAATTTGCTATTTTAAACCTAGTTAGTGCAGCAGTTTGGACTTTAGTTGTTGGACTTGGCAGTTATTATTCAGGTGAGCCACTAATTGAACTTGCTAAATTAATTGGTGAAGAACCTTGGATTGCTCCATTGTTAGTTGTACTATTTGGTGGTGGACTATGGTTATATATGGAAAAAGCAACCAAGAAAAAAGTTTCTAAATAATATAAATATTCATTCCCAAACAAAGTATATATTAAAAGTTTTAGATTTGCTGTAGATTGTACCAAAGTTGAAATAAGGCTAGGCTTTTATAGCCTGCCATTTTCAACTTTTATGCAAGAGATGCAGTAAAGATAGAAATTTAACTCTCTACTATTGGTCCAAATGGTGCATAATCAGTATGATCTCCATCTTGATACTTTGTATAATTTTTAATAAACATCTCTGCTAATTTATCTCTAGTTTTATCAAATTCTTCTTTATCTTCCCAAGCATTACGAGGATTAAGAATCTCTGGTTTAATATCTCCTAAAGTTTTTGGAACATTTAATCTAAATGTTTTAGTAGTATCAAACTCACTCTCTTTAATACTTCCATCTAAAATAGCATTTATACATGCACGAGTATTTTTGATACTCATTCTTTTACCAACACCGTAACCACCACCAGTCCAGCCAGTGTTAACTAAATAAACATTTACATTATGCTCATCAATTTTTTTACCAAGAAGTTTTGCATAAACTGTCGGATGAAGAGGTAAAAATGCTTCACCAAAACAAGCAGAAAAAGTTGCAACAGGTTCAGTTATTCCACGCTCAGTTCCAGCAACTTTTGCTGTATAACCACTTAAAAAGTAGTACATAGCTTGTTCTTTAGTAAGTTTAGAAACTGGAGGTAAAACACCAAAAGCATCAGCAGTTAAAAAAATGATGTTTTGTGGATGACCAGCCATAAGATCTCTTTTATGATTTCCTATATGTTCGATTGGGTAAGAAACACGAGTGTTTTCAGTCTTGCTTCCATCCTCATAATCAACTTCACCTTCACCATACATCACAACATTTTCTAAAAGAGCATTTGTTCTAATAGCATTATAAATCTCTGGCTCACTTTTACCATCAAGGTTGATTACTTTCGCATAACAACCACCCTCAAAGTTAAATACTCCATAGTTATCCCAACCATGTTCATCATCACCGATTAAAGCACGATGAGGATCGGTAGAAAGAGTAGTTTTACCAGTTCCACTCAGTCCAAAGAAAAGTGCAGTATCACCTTTTTCTCCAACATTTGCAGAACAGTGCATAGGGAGTTTACCCTCTAATGGCAACCAGTAATTCATCATTGAGAAAATTCCTTTTTTCAACTCACCACCGTACCATGTTCCACCCATAATTGCTAGATTGTTTTCTATATCAAAAAGTACAAATACTTCTGAATTTAGTCCATGTTCTTTCCATTTGTCATTTACTGCTTTTGATGCACTTAAAAATGTAAAATCAGATTTAAAAACTTCAAGTTCTGATTCTGTTGGACGAATAAACATATTTTTTACAAAATGTGATTGCCAAGCTATTTCTGAAATAAAACGAACTGATTTTTTTGAAGCAGCACTTGAACCACAAAATACATCAGAAACATAAAGATCTTTATTTGAAAGTTGTTCTTGTGCAACTACTAAAAGTTCTGCAAAAATATCAGCAGTAATTTTTTGATTTACATCACCCCACGCTATATATTTATTTGATGGGTCACAATCAACAAAGTACTTATCTTTTGGACTACGACCAGTGAATATCCCTGTATCAACAGCTAATGCACCAGTTTTAGTTTGCTTTACTTCATCGTTATCAAGCTCATGCTTTATTAAGTCATCGTAACTAAGGTTATGAAAAACCTGACCAACATTTTTAAGTCCTAACTCTTCTAATTCAGCTAATTTCATAGTTTACTCTCAAGTGGTATATTTTAATAACAGAATTATACACTTAATAAACATAAATTACAGATAAAAATAGATCTCTTTTAAAAAGAAATAAAAAAAATTTAGTTTAAGATTCTTTAGATAAAATTCTTTTTTATTCTGCTCGATTAACTCAGTGGTAGAGTGCCTCCATGACATGGAGGTGGTCACTGGTTCAAGTCCAGTATCGAGCACCATACAAACACTTAAATAGATTTAAAACAGATCTGCATGTCCAAAAAATACTTTATGATTGTCATTCTTTCTCATACTTTCTAAGATAGATTTAGCCTTTAGTTTTGTTTCTTTATCAAAATATATAAGCATATTCCTAGAAAATACAAAATCAAATTTTCCAATATCTTTAAATGAATTATCAAAAAGATTAGCAATTTTAAATCTCACAAGAGACTTGATATTTTGATTTAAAATATATTTATTATTATCTTTAGTAAAATAGTTTGAGATTATTTCATCAGATAAATTTCTAATATTTCTTTCTCCATAGATAGCTTTTTGGGCTTTTAAAATAGCGTCTGAATTTATATCAATACCTACTATATTAAAACTTGAAGCAGATATAGCAGATTCAAGTAAAGCTATTGCAATAGAGTATGGTTCTTCACCTGTTGAAGATGGAGCGCATAATATATTTATCTCTCGGTTGGTTTTTTTAACAAGTTCAACTAACTCTTTTATCTGCTTAAACTCTCTATAAAAAAATGTTTCATTTGTTGTTAAAGAATCTATTAACTCTTGTTTTAAAGTTTGGTTTACCTTAATATCTTCTAATAGTTTTGAAAATGAGTAAATATATCTTTGCTTACAAAAAGAGGTAACCTTACTTTTTAATATACTAATTTGTTTATCAAAAGTAATTCCTGTTTCATTATGAAAATATTTTGAAATAGGTTCTATATCATTATAATTTTCTTGATATATAATTTTTGTATTTTCAATCACTTTTTCTTTTTTCTTTAAAAAACTAAACATTAAGTATCTCTCCCTAAAGAACCCCAATTTCAGAAGCTTAAAAAGAGGGCTACTGCTTCGTTGAAAATTCTTGTACCCAAAGGGCATAGCAAAAGCTACTAGTAGCTCCTACAAATCTTCGCCTTACATTAGCCCTCTTTTTAAGCTTCTGAAATTGGAGTTCTTTAGGGAGAGGTACTTACTCACAAAACTCACTTATTATTTTTACTATTTTTTCCATATCATATACTTCTATATTTGGGACGATTGCTCTTGCACGATTTGGCATACCATCTACAATAGCACTATCTTTACTTTCAGTGATACATCTTGCACCATTTATACTTAAATTTTTACACGCTTCCACCCCATCATCTCCAATTCCAGTTAAGATAACAGATAATATTTCTATATCTTTACATAATGGAACAAATGAATTAAACAAAATATTTATATTTGGATTATATGAATTTAAAGAAGATTTTTTTTGAGCAAACAACAAGTTTAAATTACTTTTAAATAACTTTGTTTCTCCCTCGCAAATATATATATTGGTCTTTTGACAAGGTTGATTATCTTTTGCAAGGCTCACATTATTACAACTACTATTTTGAACTCTTGAGGTAAAACTATCCATAAATCCATCAACCATATGCTGAGCAATTATTACTGTTGTATCTTGAAGTTCTACCAATGAATTTACTATTTTTTGAATTTGTCCTGGTCCTCCAGTGGAGGCACCGATTAGAACAACTTTTTTAGGTTCTGAATGTTTCAAATTTTGACTTTAACCCCTTAATTTAATTAATAAAAAAATATTAAAATCTCAATCTATTTTTCTTTCCACTTTGTTCTACCATTATTGTACTTCTTAAAATAAACAACTCTTTAGCAGTTTTTTTATGTAAGATTTTTTGAAATATCTCTTTTGAATTTCTTGAATCATAGCCTATCGCTTCTATCTTGTCTTTTTTAGAAAGAACCATACAATTATTTGCAATTGAATATAGTGTTAAATCCATTCCACTCTCACCCTCATTCACTGGTGCTTTTTTTAACAACATAATACTTGGACAAGCTAATGTTTTTTTTACTAAATAATCAGCAATAGAAAAACTAAATGTTAAAAGTAATACCAATATAAACTTCATAATTTACCCCTTTTTTTATATCTAAATTATTATATCCTATTTAATGCTTTGGCACAAACAACAGCACTACTAAATGCCCACTGAAAATTATATCCACCAAGTTCACCTGTCACATCAACAACTTCACCTATAAAGTATAAATTCTCCACATACCAAGATTCTAAAGTTTGTGGATTAAGCCCACATGCCAAAACACCACCACGACATACTTCTGCCTTCGTAAAACCAAAGTTTCCTGCTGGTGCAAACTCATACTTATGTATAGCTTCTAACAATACTTTGGCATGCCTGTCCTCCTTGGTTGTGGGTGGAGTTATCTTTTTACACTCCACATCTTCAACACCAATCGCCTTTAAAATCGCCTTTGATAATCTTTTAGGAAGTGGCATTACCGAACTTAAAAGTTTTTTACTTCCTTTTATCAGTTGAAATATATTCTCATTTGGAAGAAAATCTATACCCATATTTCCCTTTTTCCAGTAAAGTGAAGCAGATAAAATTGCAGGTCCACTTATCCCTTTATGGGCAAAAAGCATCTCCTCTTTTAAGAGTTTATCCTCCACTTTTATATTTACGAAGCAACTTAATCCACTTAGTTCTTTCATCCAAAACTGCTCGGGTTGCAGTGTCATCCCAACAAGAGCTGGAGTAAACTCTTTTACTTTTAAACCAAAATCTTTTGCTATTTTTAAACCAATATCTGTTGCCCCTAAAGTTTTAAAACTTTTTGCTCCTGTTGCTACTACTAACTTTTTAGCTTTTAAAACACCTCTTGAAGTTTTTACCTCAAAAATATTATCTACTTTTTTTACTTCTATTATTGTGGTATTTAAAAGTGTTTCCACATGCCGAGATTGTTTCTTTAGTACATTTATAATTTCATCTGAAGATTTACGACAAAAGTAATAACGATTTTTTCTTATTTCAGGCTCGACACCGTTTCTATCTAAAAAGTTTAACAAATCATCCCGTGAAAAAATATTAATAACATTATTTATTAATTCAGAATCTCCATCAAAATTATTTACACTTACATCTACATTTGTGATATTACATTTACCACCACCAGAGATTTTTAGTTTAGTACAAACTTTCGGATTATTATCCACTATTCCCACATGCCAAGAACTTTTTAAATGACTTGCACACATCAAAGAACTAGCCCCACCACCAAGGATTAAAACATCATATATTTTCATAAAGCAATTATACTGTATAATACAAAAAAATTATATTTCTTAATCAAGGAAACGGTAAAAATGGCTAATAATAAACTTCACATAGTATCTCTGGGCTGTACAAAAAATCTTGTTGACACAGAAGTTATGCTAGGTAAACTTCAAAACTTTGAACTCACTGATGACAACCAAAATGCTGATGTTATCATCGTAAATACATGTGGATTTATAGATGCTGCAAAAAAGGAATCTATAAATACAATTTTATCTCTGCATGAACAAAGAAAAGAAGATTCTGTTTTAGTGATGGCAGGTTGTCTTAGTGAAAGATATAAAGATGATTTATGCAATCAAATCCCTGAGGTTGATATTTTTACAGGTGTTGGCGATTATGAAAATATTGATGAGATTTTAGCTGAGAAAAAAAGTCGTTTTTCAGAGGAAGTTTATCTAATAGATGGAGCAGAAAGAGTTGTAACTGGTTCAACTTATCATGCTTATATCAAACTATCAGAGGGTTGTAATCAAGCATGTAGTTTTTGTGCTATTCCCTCTTTTAAAGGTAAGCTAAACTCTCGTAGCTTAGACTCTATCGTTAAAGAGATTGAGGGACTTGTTGCAAAAGGTTATTTTGATTTTTCTTTTGTTTCTCAAGACTCTAGTTCTTATCTTCGTGATGAAGATATTAAAGATGGTTTATCTCGTTTAATGCAAAGAATTGAGTTAATTGAGGGTGTTACTTCTGCTCGTATTTTGTATCTTTACCCATCTACCACCACTATATCTTTACTTAAAGATATTGCAAAAAGTAAAATCTTTCACAACTATTTTGATATGCCAATTCAACATGTAAATGATGATATGCTTCGTATTATGAAAAGAGGATTTGGAAAAGCTCAAACTCTTGAACTTCTTAATTTTATGAAAACTCTACCAAACTCTTT